>NZ_JQKG01000029.1 GCF_000745915.1 Deinococcus misasensis DSM 22328 | reverse complement strand
CAGCCTCAAGATGAGATTTCCCACAGCGAAAGCTGGTAAGACTCCAAGTAGACCACTTGGTTGATAGGTCAGGCGTGTAAGCGTTGAGAGGCGTTGAGCGGACTGATACTAATGAGTCGAGGTCTTGACCTTTAAGTTGCAATGATACTGTCCTGGTTCGCATTCTTTTGGGAGTCTTAAAAAGAGTAGATTCCCCCGTGTTCATAGAGCAGTGGTCCCACCCCATCCCATTCCGAACTGGGTCGTGAAACGCTGTTTCGTCGATGGTACTGAGTGAGTGATTGCTTGGGAGAGTAGAGCGACGCGGGGGGTTTTTTATTGTCTGCAAAAGCAGACTGGGAAGAGCACGTTTTTGATCAAAGCCTGTGTTTGCAGTGCAGAGATCCGGACAACAGCAGATTCCCTCGTGCCCATAGCGCAATGGTCCCACTCCATCCCATTCCGAACTGGATCGTGAAACGTTGCATCGTCGATGGTACTTGGCGAGTGATCGCCCGGGAGAGTAGAAAGGCGCGAGGGGTTTTTTATGGCGCAGCAGGGCTTGACCTTTTCAGAAAGCTTTGCTAATATATCTAGCGCTGAAGGTATGCGGGTGTAGCTCAGTTGGTAGAGCGCGACCTTGCCAAGGTTGAGGTCACGAGTTCGAGTCTCGTTACCCGCTCCAGAATCAAAAGGCCTGATCGAAAGATCGGGTCTTTTTTTGCATTTTGATGCTTTTCTTTATACTGACAGCATGGGTTACACAATCCGCCTGAAATCAGGACATCAGATCGAGCTTTCTTCATACCATCAGCATTTGACCGATCAGGAACGCCTTTCAGGTTTGCTGACCCATGAAGACAATTTGCAGACGCTGCAATCGCTCAGGCAGCCCACAGACGACTTGCCTGTGTTGCTTCTGGAACCTGAGCAGGCCATCTTGGACTCGGAGTTTGCGGAGATTTTTGGTGAAATTGCAACCATGCCAGAGGTGTTGTGTGTTTCCAGATGGGTGGGGGAAGCCCATTCGGGCAGCGAGGCGGATTACTCAGCCCTGAAAGTGATCTGGTTTCAAAGTGCTTTTGGGTTGCCTGATCCGCAAATCACAGCCCAATTGGAAGAACTGGACTGGCTCAGGTATTCCAGATGTTTTGTCTGGTGATCTGCAGAATTTCAAGGGCGTCTGGTTGCATCACCCTTCACCATCACAACAAAAAGGGCATCTGACATGCAGTCAGATGCCCTTTAATGCACAAGCAGGTCATTTCCCGAGCAGGGCACCTGTTTTGATCTGGTGGTTTTTCACCCAGTCTGCACCACTTAACGCAGCTTTGGACTCGGGTTGGACTTGCAAAAGTTCGATCACACCGTCTGAGCAGGCCACCAGAGCCCCCAGTTCGCTGGTGCCTTGCAACTGACCGGCTTCTGCTGCTCTGGCCAAACTGCTTGCTTTGAGTTCCAGCACTTTCAGGCGTTTGCCTGAGATGTAAGTGTGGCTTCCGGGCCAGCCATAAGTGCCCCGATACCGGTTGATGATGTTCTGGAGGCTGTCGTTCCAGCGGATCTCTCCGTCTTCTTTTTCGAGCATTCTGGCGTGCGTGGCGAGGTCATGGTTCTGTGGTGTGTGAACCAGTGTTTCCAGCCCATCGAGGGCTTCGACAATCAACCTGCTGGCCTGGGTGCTCAGATTCTGGGCCAGATCGGTCAGGGTCCACTCAGGCTGGATGGTCAGGGTTTCCTGAAGCAGGATGTCTCCAGTGTCCATGCCTGCATCGGTTTGCATGATGGTGGTTCCGGTGACTTCCTCGCCATCGATCAGGGCCCACTGGATGGGAGCTGCCCCACGGTATTTGGGCAGCAGGCTGGTGTGGGTGTTCAGGAAGCCAAAACGGGGAACATCCAGCACACTCTGGGGCAGGATTTTGCCGTAAGCACAAGTCACGGCCACCTCTGCACCAGAGGAACGAAGCACCTCCAGAAAGTCTTCGTTTTTGCGCAGTTTGGCAGGTTGGGCCAGAGGGAGACCGAGCGCTCTGGCTCTGGCGGCCACTGGAGGCGGGGTGATTTTGTTGCCCCGACCCACAGGTTTGTCTGGTTGTGAGACCACCAGCACGATGTCATGGTGCTGGCCAATGGCTTCCATGACGGGCAGGGCAAAAGCAGGAGAGCCAAAAAAGGCCACTTTTCTGCGCAGGGTCATGGGGTCACCAGCCTTTGTCTTTGAGTTCTTTCAGGAAGGCTTTGGCTTTTCTTTGCATGATGGCCAGTTCGGTGCGGTGGTCATCGGTGATGTGTTTGGGCAGGTGGTCCAGAAAGAATTTGCCGTTCAGGTGATCGGTTTCGTGTTGCCAGACCCGTGCAATGAAATCTTCGTTTTCTTCGGTGTGGGTGTTGCCTTCGGCATCCTGGTAGGTGAGGCGCATTTCAGAGAAGCGGGCAATGCCTTCTTCGTAAATGCCGGGAACCGACAGGCAGCCTTCCTGAGAGTTCTTGTTTTTCTTTTTGTTGAGGGGTTCAAGCACTGGGTTGATGACCACCAGTTCACGGAGCACTTTGGAACGGGGGTTGGTGTTCTCCTCGGGAACTTCTTCCTCATCGTCGGCGTATTCGGCCATCACGAACATGCGGACCGACAGGCCAATTTGGGGTGCGGCAATGCCCACGCCATGGGCGTTGTACATGGTTTCCAGCATGTTTTCGGCAAGTTTGGGAAGGTTGACCGGTTCAAAGCCTGGCACCTGCACGGTCTGGGTGAAGTCGGTGATTGCCCGTGCTTTCTGGCGCAAAACCGGATCTCCGTAGAGTCGAATGGGATAGATCATGGAACATCCTTACTGTTGGGTTGATTTGGCTTTGACACTGAGGGTCACGGACACACGGTCCAGAGCGGTGTACCCTTCAGGCAAATTCAGGCGTGCCTGAGTGGCGTAGGTGCCTGCTTTGAGGGGCACGGTGGCCTCCACAGAGTCTATTTTACTGAGATTTTCAGGTGTTCCCATCACACGAACTTCTCTGGGGTTGAAGGTGGCACTCAGCACTTCAAAATTGTCGTTGGACACCGCCAGTTTGAGTGGAACGGTTTTGACCGGAAGTTGGCCCAGATCGATGCGCGACACCTGCACACTGCGGGGCATCAGGCGCACATCCAGCACTTCGTGGCCCTGGTTGTCGATGGGAATCAGGCTGACCTGACGCACGTTGTTCTCTTCGTATGTGACGGGTTGGGTGATCACATTGACGATGCTTTCCACCCGGTTCTGTGGACCGGTGATTTGCACCTGATTCGGGTTGCTGGTGAAACGCAGCAAAGTGTCATCTGAGCTGTTCAGGTGGGTGACCCGCACTGGAAAACGCACCGTGACCACCTGATCGATCAGTCCTGTCACCACCTGAGGGGTGAACCCGACCAGACGGGTGCCCGAGGGTTCCAGCACCTCCAGTTTGCTCTGGAAGCGCCCGGTGGGCTGGTTGCTGACATCCAGCATCACCTCAATGCGGTCTGCTTCGAGGGTTTCCAGCCTGTTCAGAGGACCGCTCAGGGTGACCCTGACGGTTTTGGGAATGTCTGATACATCCCGCTGGGAAGCGTTGGGAGAGGCGTCCACCACCTGCACAGGCACCTCGTAACTGCGTTCACTGGTGGCCCTCTGGTCTGCGGTGGCAATGAAGTAAATGATCAGGGCCAGGGCCAGAGAGATGAGTTTCTGGGGCAGTTTGTGGGTGATGATGCGCATCACGATTTGACCTCGTAGAGCAAGGCGCGCAGTTTGTCACGCAGTTCGTTGGCATTCAGGTCCTGTGACAGGCGACCGTTCTGGGCCAGTCGGATGCTGCCTCTCTCTTCAGAGACCACAATCACGACCGCGTCGGTGCCTTCGGAAAGGCCCAGAGCACTGCGGTGGCGGGTGCCGTACCGCTTGTACACCCCGTCTTGCTGGTTTTGCAGTGGGAAAACACACCCAGCAGCAACCACACGACCTTCTTTGATGATGACCCCTCCATCGTGGAGGGGGGCATTGCGGGCAAAAATGGCTTCCAGAAAAGGGGCGCTGATCATGGCATCCAGTTTGACCCCGGATGCAGCGTATTCACCCAGAGGGGTGCGTCTTTCCAGCGCAATCAGGGCACCGATGCTGCGTTCTGCCATGTGTTCGACAGCCCGGGCGATTTCATTGACCACTGCTCCGGCCTGCTGGTCTTCGCGGTTTCTGGGACGGCCCAGACGCTCAAAGAGCTGGCGCAGTTCGGGTTGGAACACCACCACCAGAGCAAAAAGGCCCACGGTGGCGGCTTTGGACAGCAGGTAATCGACACTGGCCAGTTTGAAATAGCTGGCGAGCAACCATACCACCACGAAAACCATGATGCCCCGCAGCACATTGAGTGCGCGGGTGTTTTCCAGCAGCAGGTAGCCTTGGTAAATCAGGGTGGCGACCAGCAGGATGTCGAGCAAATCTTTAGCGCCTGTCAGCCAGCTGAACATTTTCCATCCCATTCTAACCAGAACAGTTTGAGAACAATGCAACAGAATTCAGGTTGTCTTCAGTGTTCTGTTCCAAACAGATTCGCTGCAAGGAATTTGGTCTTTTGTTTGAAATTATGCAGAAAAAACACATCAAATTCTGTTTTAAAACAATACAGTCCAGATTTTCATCAAATGCCGTTGAACATTGAAATTTGGGAAGATGAAGTGCACTTTAAATTGTGATAATTGTGTTATTCTGAAAACATTCTTATCGTCTCCGCCAGAAACTTCGCTGTGATCGGGTTTCTGCACCCTCTGGGAGGATCGTAAAAGTGAAAGGCCAGTACCGCTACATCCTGACCCGCCTCTGTCTCACCGAAGGCAGTCTCACCATCCAGAAATCTCTTGAACCGCTGGTCGCCGAAGGCATCAGCGTTTTGAAAACCGACAAGGGAGACGAGTTTCAGGTCACCCTCAACGCCAAACAACGCCGCCTTTTTGGCTTGAAGCCTTACTACGATGCTTACCAACTCAGCCCCAACGATGTCCTGAGCCTTGAACATGCAGGCAACGGTGTCGTGCAGGTCAGTGTGGAAGTCAAGGCCCAGAACCGCCAGAGCCAGCCTCAGGGCAACTACCAGAGCAATTACCCCCGTCCTGTTGCCCCTCCACCCCCTCAGCGTGTGGTGGTGGAAGAGAGCGCTTACCTGCGTGAAGTCCGTCTTGAACGCAAAAATCCTGCCGCAGAAAAACCTGCTCCCAAAACACAAGAGCCTGCTCCTCGAGCTGAGCGTGAAACCCGCCCTGAAACCCGTTCAGCCCAGTCTGAGCGGATTCTGGACCGCCATGAGCGTCAAGAAAAACAGGCCAGAGAAGCGCGTTCTGCACCTGCAGCCCGTCAGAGCCAGCCTCAGATGCAGGCCCAGAGCGCAGCCCCTGCCCGTGAACCTCAGGTCGCCCCTGCACAACCTGTGTATCAAGCCCCCACCATCGATCCTCTGGTGGAGCGTTTCGCCAGAGACATGGGTTACCACCTGCGCCCCATCAATGCCTCTGCTGTGGTGCTGGAGGCCCAACTGGGTGCCCATGCCTACTCGGTGCTCCTGAGCACCCGTCCGGACTGGGACCTGTTCCGTCAGAGCACCTCCACTTACCGTGCCCTCCTGGTCACTGAACTGGGTGAAGTGCTGCCTCCCAGCGATGTCAAAGTCACCCAGATCACCCGTGGTGCTGCAGAAACCCTGCTCAGCAGCAACCGGATGGGCAACATCACCCCTGTGGAGTTGCGCGGTTACTGGAACACCGACCACCTGACTGCAGAAAGCGTCCGTTCGATCACCGAAGTGACCAGCCGTCAGCTTGGTGAACGTGGGGTGTTCTCTCAGGTGATGCTGTCTCTGGCCCAATACCCAGCCCACAGCACCTTCAAACTGGAAGAACTGATGCCCCAACTGGAAGGGGTCGTGGACCACGACGAGTTGCTGGAAATCCTGATGACCCTCACCCGTCAACCTTTCCTTGCCCTCAATGCCCTGCCCAAACATGAATTCTACGTGCGTTACAGCATGTCAGACCTGCTCGGGCAACTGGCGGAGTACTCCAGAGGCTTGCAGGTGCGTCTGAAAGTCACTGGGCCCAAAACCCTGTTTGGCAAAGAAGTGGTGATGCGCTGAAACCCTGAAGTTGTCTGCTCATCCTCCCCGATCTGGGGAGGATTTTTTTGATGCGACGCAGGGTGATGGATAGAATTGGACATGCACAAGACCATCACCCATCTGGAAATGACCCATCCAGAGCAATTGAACCCCAAATTCAGCCCCGAGCCAGCTTTTCAGGTTCGCATTCCAGAGGTTCAGGATTACCGGTTGAACCGCTTTTTTTACCAGTGGGTGGGCAAAGATTACCGCTGGACCGATCGCCTCCCTTGGACCGACGAACAGTGGCAGGCTTTCGCTGAGGAGCCCGGTCTACAACTCATCATCGCCGAACTGAAAAACACTCCCATCGGGTACGCCGAACTGAAACCTTACGGCACCGAATATGAAATCAGCATGTTTGGACTGGCAGACCGTTACATCGGCATGGGATTGGGGGGGCCTTTCCTGACCGGGGTCATCCAGACGGCATGGGACCTCGGGGCGACAAGGGTTTTCCTGAACACCTGTGACTGGGATCATCCGGGTGCCCTTCAGAATTATCTCTCACGGGGATTCCAGGTATACCGACAGGAACACCTTTGAGATACGCTGACCGTCATGGACAGACCTGAAACCCTTCGCATTTTGCAATTGCTCGCCGATGGGGTGGACCCCCACTCTGGAGAGGTTTTTGAAAACAGCAGCCCTTATCAGCATCCTCAGGTGGTGCGTGCCCTGTTTCACGCCCTGAAAGTGCTGGAAAAAACCGCAACTGCCCCTGAGGCACCAGCCAGCAAAACCGCACCAGAGAAGCCTGCCCCTCCAGAGCTGAACCTCTCCGAACTCTCTGGAGAGGAGCAAGAGCGTTTTGAAAAACTCCGTGCATGGCGCACCGAACAGGCCCGCAAGCAGAACACTCCGCAATACACGGTTGCCCACAACCGCCAGCTTTTTGAGATGGCACAATTGAAAGACCTCTCCTTTGCAAGCCTCTCTGGCATCAAAGGCTTTGGAGGCAAACGGGCCGAAAAATACGCAGAGGAAATCCAGCGTTTACTGGAGGAATGACGGCAGTTTTCATGGACCTGTGCCACCATAAAGCCATGAATTCAAAGATGTGGATGCTGGGATTTCTGCTCTTTTGCTCCTCTGGAATGGCCCAGAGTGCCTCTTCAACAAGCACGGTGCTGGCGGCTGGGGACATCGGGATGTGCAACCTCAAAGCCCCCTTCTGGACAGGTGACCTGATGCGGGACCAGTTGCAGAAAGACCCTCTGGCGGTGGTGCTTGCGCTTGGGGATCTGGCCTATCCTGTAGGCTCCAGCAGCGATTTCCAGAATTGCTACGATCCTGCATGGGGCAGTTTCAAAGACCGCACCCATCCTGCACCCGGAAACCACGAATACGGAACAGCAAATGCTGCACCTTACTTTCAATATTTTCGGGAAAAGGCAGCCAGAGGGTATTACAGCATGGCTTTCAACAACTGGAAGGTGATCTCCCTCAATTCCAACCTCAAAGGGGAGGCCATGCAGGCCCAACTGAACTGGTTGCGTTCAGATCTGGAATCTTCTTCCAGCAAGTGCACACTGGCCTTCTGGCACCATCCTCTGGTGTCCTCTGGATACCACGGCAACAACAGCGTGATGCAGGAGGCGTGGAACATCCTGCAAGAAAAACATGCCGATCTGGTGCTGGTGGGCCACGACCACCACTATGAGCGGTTTGCTCCGCTGAACAGTTCGGGAGCCCCTGACCCAGAGGGCATCCGTCAATTCATCGTGGGCACAGGAGGGGCCGTGCTATACCGCACCCTCTTTGTCAAAGCAGGCAGTGAAAAGCGGGTGAATGGTCAATTTGGGGTTTTGAAACTGAACCTGCAAGACGACCAGTACACGTGGCAATTTCTGGCGGCCCATCCAAGAATCAAAGGCAAAGTGCTGGACTCTGGCTCTGCCAGGTGTTATCCCAAGTGAAAAAGCTCAGGACAGCCTGAGCTTTTTGAAGGGCTTTGATGGGGTCTCAAAGGTTGGCGATGGTGTGGTCCAGCATTTCCTGTGTGATCTGGTGGTGCAGCACCACGCGCAGGCTGTCTGCATACAGGGCATTGGCCAGAATCCCTTTGCTCTTCAGCTCTTCCACCTTCTGGAAAGCATCTGGAACCTGAGCGTAAATGATGTTGGTCTGCACAGCTTCCATGTTCACCCCATAACCTGCTGCCACCAGAGCTTCCGCAAGGACTCTGGTTTTGCGGTGGTCTTCGGCCAGACGGGCAGGTCCCTGAGACAGGGCAAGGCGTGCAGCGGCAGCCAGAATTCCGGCCTGACGCATGCCACCTCCCATCATCTTGCGGTAACGGTGGGCTTCTTTGATGAAGGCTCTGGATCCGGCCAGCACGCTGCCTACAGGTGCCCCGAGCCCTTTGCTCAGACACAGACTGACCGAGTCAAAGTGCTGGGTGATCTCTTTGACATCCACTCCCAGAGCCACGGCAGCGTTCATCAGACGGGCACCATCCACGTGCATGGGCAGGCCTTCCGAGAGGCTCACTTCCCGGACCCCTTTGAGTACATCCAGAGGGACCACCGTTCCTCCGGCCACGTTGTGGGTGTTTTCCAGAGAGATCAGGCCGGTGGGGCTTTTGTGGATGCTGCGTCCAATGGCTTTGCGGATGTCTGCAGGGTCTGGAATCCCCAGAGGGGCAGCCACAAATCTGGGAACCACACCTGAGAAAGTGGCCATCATGCCCAGTTCGTATTCGTAGATGTGCGCCCCTTGCTGGGTGATCACTTCCTGACCGCGTTTGGTGTGGGTGGCAATCGCCACCTGATTGGTCATGGTGCCAGAGGGCATGAACAGGGCCGCTTCAAAACCCAGCAGACGTGCTGCTTCTTCTTGCAGGAGGTTGACGGTGGGGTCTTCGCCATACACGTCATCGCCCACAGGGGCTTCCAGCATGGCTTGCAGCATCTCGGGGGTGGGACGGGTGACGGTGTCGGAACGCAGATCAACAAGCATGGGCCATCTTAACCCGGGGGCATGAAAATGCAAGTTGGCACTTTGGCGTATTCAGGGGCTCTGGGCGCTCAGGGGGTTTTGAAGGGGCAAGGAAGGTTTTTGCTGCTGCTCAAAAGAAGCCAGAGCGCTTTGCAATTGCAGGTCTTCGATCAGGGTGTTTTGCACCACCTGATCGGGGGTGATGCGTTTGGGATACAGTGAGAAATCCTCGTGTAAAGAACGCAGCATGGTGATTTGCAAGGTGTAAAACGCCCCGAGGGACTGGCTCTGGGTGCTGGTGTTCATGATGCCGAAGGTGGGCGTGCCAATCACTCTGGCCCGTCCATTCCGCTGCAACTGGTAAGTGAACCACTCTCCGCAAGAAGCGGTGTCTTCGTTGACCAGAACCACCACCTCCGGGTTCCAAAAGGCCGGTTTCTGAACAGCAGTGCGCCGGATGGGGAAAGGGATTCCTTTGAGCACTTTGGAACGGTCGTAGGTCAGCACCTGCCCTTTTTGCACCCGCATGAACCCAGAGGTGAATTTGGTGTCCTGATAGACTTTGAAGGTTTTCACGAAAGCCGAAGAGGATGCTGCACATTCATCCATCCATCCTCCGCCGTTGTAACGCAAATCCAGCACCAATTGATCCACCCCTTTTTCCTGAAGTTCACGCACCGCTTGATGCACACTTTCACTGATGGGCAGTTGGGCCTTTTGCTTTTCAAAACGACCGGGTTCACTGTAAAAGGTGGGGATTTGCAAAATGGCCACATCCTGCTGGATTTTGTAGGTGGCTTTTTGCCAGTATTCTTTTTGGGCTTTTTTGCTCAGGGTGATTTTCAGGCGCTTGCCCTGACGGTCAACCAGCACCTGTGGACGTTCTTGCAGATCCAGTTTCCAGACGAAATCTTGCCGTTCAAGGTCCAAGCCTCCGGCAGCAAGGATTTCATCTCCTTGACGCAGGCCATTCACATCTCCTTCGCCACCATACATCACAAATTTGACGTACCAGTGGCCTTCTTTGCGGGTCAGATACACCCCGAGTTCATTTTCCAGCAGGCTCTGGAGGCTGTTTCCCAGACTTTCGTCCCATGCAGAGCGGTAACCATACAGGTCGGTGTGGGCATCGCCCAGTTCGGAGAGCAAAGCGCGGATTTGCTTTTCGGCATCGCTGCTCTGGCAACGTTTTTGTTTTTCACAGGTCTGTTCGGTCAAAGATGCATATTTTTTCAACAGGCCGGGCACTTTGCCCATGTCTTCTCCGTAATAATTGAGCATTGCCGTTTGAAAAGAACTGTACAGGCGTGCAGCATTGCTGCTGGGATACCTCTGGGCCTGCACGGTGCCCAACATGCCCAAGAGGATGGCCATCCACAAAGTCCATTTCATGCCAGAAGTATGGCACATCCCTGAAAAACAGAAATGTGCCACAAGCCTAAAAGAAATGGCGGATGTTTTTTACGCTGGTCGCAAGTGTTTCAATCACTCACTTTCCAGAATGGTGACTGTGTTGATGAAATCGGGTTTGATTTTGGGGTCGGGTTTCTGGGGATCGATTTTTTGAATGTTTTTCACCACATCCATGCCTTCAAGCACTTTGCCAAAAATGGTGTAACCGTAGTTCAGCCATGTGGCCGGGGCAAATGTGATGAAGAATTGACTGCCGTTGGTGGACCTGCCTCCACTGTTGGCCACCCCGAGCACACCTGCGGAGTTGAACAGCACCCCTTCTTCGATTTCAAGGCCATACTTGTAACCAGGGCCACCAGTTCCTGTGCCGGTTGGATCTCCGGTCTGGGCCATGAAGTTGTCCAGCACACGGTGAAAAACCACGCCGTCATAATAGTGGTTGAGGGACAGGAACACGAACGAGTTGACTGCCTTGGGGGCAATTTTTGGGTAGAGTTCTACAGTGATGTTGCCCTTGTTGGTGTTCAGCACAGCCCGGTACTTTTTGTTCGGGTTGATGACCCACTGGGCCTCGGTGAATTTGAGAATCCGGTCTTTGGAGAGGGGCTCTAAAGTTTTGAATCCAGACACAGCCGTCTGGGTGGTTTGGGCAGGGGCCTCTTGTGCCTGTGCCAGAGGGAGGAGCAAAGTCGCAGCCAGAATGAATTTCTTCATGGTGAACAGTGTAAAACGAGATCATTTGAAGGACGTGACAAGTCGCCCTCTTTCCTGTATAGTATAAGGAGTCGTTATGTTTATAGCAGAAATCATCAGTGTCGGTACGGAACTTCTCCTCGGTGAAATCACCGACACCAATGCTGTGTACCTTGCCAATGAACTGAAGGCCAGAGGGGTCGTCCTCCACCACAAAAACACGGTGGGAGACAACCTCCAGAGAATTGCCGACACCATCCGCAAAGCCCTTGAACGGGCCGATCTGGTGATCCTCGGGGGTGGCCTTGGCCCCACCGACGATGACCTCACCCGCGAAGGCATTGCTCTGGTGCTCGGAGAAACCCCCGAGGTGGAGCCCAGCCTGCTGGAACACCTCAAAGGCATGTACGCTGCCCGTGGCAGGGAAATGCCCCTCAGCAACACCAAGCAGACCTGGCTCATTCCCAGTGCCATCGCACTGGACAATCCCATCGGGACTGCCCCCGGCTGGATGGCCCAAAAAGACGGCAAAGTGATTGTCGCCATGCCTGGACCTCCTCAGGAAATGAAGAAAATGTGGAAAGAGCAGGTGCTTCCACGCCTCAACCTTCCAGAGCGTGCCCTGTACCACGTGACCCTGCACACCTCTGGCATTGGTGAAAGCAACATTGCAGACATCCTTGGTGACATCACCCTGCAGGCTTCTCCCAGTGTGGCCACCTACGCCAGAAAACATGGTGTGGATGTGCGCGTTGCCCACATGGCAAACACCCTCGAAGAAGCCAAACAACAAGCTGCTGCCACCGAAGCCCTCGTGCGGGAGAAACTGGGCAAGTTCATTTACGGTCAGGACAAGGACACCCTGCAAAGCGTTTCTCTGGACCAACTTCAAGCCCGCAAAGAAACCCTTGCCGTTTTTGAAGGGTTCACCTCTGGATCCCTCTCCAGCAAACTGGGTCAGCACCCTGCTTTGCGGGGCGTGATCAGCAGTGCAGACCATGGCATTCAGGTGGATTTCGGCCTGACTCCACACACCCTTTCGGAAGAAGGGGCAGACAGCGTCAACGCCGCCATCGAACTGGCCAGAGGCGTCAAAGAACGTTTTGCTGCCACTTACGGCCTTGCCACAGTGGGAAATCTGGACACCCATGAAACCCATGTGGCTCTGGTTTCCGATCAGGGACACCAGACCGCCACCCTCAACTGGGTGGGCACACCGGACCAGCTCATCGAACGCACCAGCAACGGTGCCCTGATGCTGCTCTTCAAGACCCTCAGGGGTGAAGCATGAGGCTTTTTTATGCGGTGATGGTGCCCAAACACATTCAAGAACAGATTGCCCCAGCCCAGAAAAAACTGCGGGGCAACTGGCGTGCGGTTCGACCGGACCACATGCACATCACGCTGGCCTTCATGCCCCAATACCCAGAGGGGAAAAGCAAACCCCTCTTGGAACTCGGTGAGAAAATCAGCAAAGGGCACGACAGTTTCCTGATTCAAGTGCGCGGAACCGGGTATTTCCCCAATGAGGGAAGCCCCAGGGTCTGGTTTGTGAAAACCGAGGCCCCTGAGCTACAGGAAATTTCTGAAGCGCTCACCTCGCAGATCGATTACCCTTTTGAGGAGCAGGCGTTCAAGCCGCACATCACCCTTGCCCGCAAAAAAGGACCTGCGCCTCGGGTTCCTCCCGTGGTGTTTGACCTGAGCTGGAAAGCCAGCAGTTTCGTGCTGGTCCACAGCACCCTGCAACCTTCAGGTCCCACCTACAAAATCCTCAAAACCTTCAGATTCAGAGACTTCGGACAGTCAAGCCCATCCCCTTCCACCACAGTGGAATGACAACTGCACCACCACGTGCCCCCACGTGCCAAGGAGACTTATGGAGAACAAAGAACGACTGAAAGCCCTCGAACAAACCGTCCACCAGATTGAAAAACAATTCGGTAAAGGTTCGATCATGAAACTCGGCAACAACACCAGCATGGACGTTCAGGTGATTCCCACCGGTTCCCTCAGTCTGGACGTTGCTCTGGGTGTGGGCGGCATTCCCCGTGGACGCGTCACCGAAATTTACGGTCCTGAGTCCGGTGGTAAAACCACACTGGCCCTCAGCGTGGTGGCACAAGCCCAAAAACTGGGAGGGGTGGCTGCCTTCATCGACGCAGAACACGCTCTGGACCCCCAGTATGCCCGCCAGTTGGGTGTGAACGTGGATGACCTGCTCGTGTCCCAACCTGACTCGGGTGAACAGGCCCTTGAGATCATGGAACTGCTGGTGCGCTCTGGAGCCATCGACATCGTGGTCGTGGATTCTGTGGCTGCCCTCACCCCCAGAGCCGAAATTGAAGGGGAGATGGGCGACGCCCTCCCCGGTCTGCAGGCCCGTCTCATGAGTCAGGCCCTGCGCAAACTGACCGCCATCCTCAACAAAACCGGCACCGCTGCCATCTTCATCAACCAGGTCCGTGAAAAAATCGGTGTGATGTACGGCAACCCCGAGACCACCACCGGCGGACGTGCCCTCAAGTTCTACGCCACCACCCGTCTGGATGTGCGCAAAATCGGTCAACCCGTCAAGCAGGGAGATGTGGCCATTGCCAACAACGTCAAGATCAAAGTGGTCAAAAACAAAGTGGCCCCTCCTTTCAAAGAGGTCGAACTGACCCTGCAATTCGGCAAAGGCTTTGACCAACTCGGGGATCTGGTGTCTCTGGCCACCGATCTGGAAATCATCAAGAAAGCGGGCTCTTTCTACTCTTACGGCGACACCCGCATCGGGCAGGGCAAAGAGAAAGCCATCGCCTACATCTCTGAGCACCCCGAGATGGAAGAAGAAATCCGCAACCGCGTGATGAATGAAATCCGCGCTGGCCGCAATCCCATCCAGCAGAACCCTGAAATCGCCCTGTCTGCCGACGAGTGATTCCAGTTTGAACCTCAAAAGGACGCCATGGTGGCGTCCTTTTTTTGTGGCCGAGCAAGCCAGAGCAGGAGGCTCTGGAAACGGTGTATCACACGGTCTCTACACACCTCATAATCTGCTTCAATTTTTAATGTTAAAGTATTAAACAAGTTTTGTTTCAACGCAGAACTTTGACAACAAGGGTCTTACACCGAAAGGAGAAGCATGGATATCACCTCGATCCTACTTGGCTTCCTGCTCGGTGCGATAATTTTCGGTTTTGTGGCCTACAACAGGGCCTATCAGATCGGCTTCAGTAAGCGGTCTGGGCTGGACGTTGCACTGAAAGAACAGGCGGAGCAAGAAGCTGCTGCCCTGCGTGAACGTGCACAAACCGAAGCTGAGCGCATCCGTGCGGAAGCCGAACGACTGAAAAGTGAAGCTGAACGGACCCTGAGAGACGCGGAAACCACTGCCAAGGAAAGGGTGGCCGAGCGCCGCCAGGAATTGGAGCGGGACATCCAGAGGGAGCGTGACACCCTCAAACTGGAGCGGGACGAACAGCGCCGCGAACGCGACGAACTCAAGCGTGAAATTGAGCGCCTGAACCGTCGTGCCGAGCAACTGGACACCCGTGGCATGAAGCTGGACCAGCTGGAAGAGAAACTGGAAGCAGAATACCGGGAGTTGCAGGTCAAACACCAAGAGGCAGACACCAAGCTGCACGATGTGAACCTCAAGCTCTTTGAGATTGCCCAGCTTTCTCCAGAGCAGGCCAGAGACATCATTCTGGGCAAACTCGATGAGGAGCTGGAAGAGGACAAGGCGGTTCGCATCCGTCAGGCCACCGAAAAAGCCAACATCGAAGCCAGCAAGAAAGCCCAGCACATCATTGCGCAGGCCATCCAGCGCAGCGCTTCGGAGACCAGTGCTGCCATGGCGGTGTCGGTGGTGCCCATCCCCAGCGAAGCCATGAAAGGCCGCATCATCGGACGTGAAGGCCGCAACATCCGGGCTTTTGAAGCCCTGACCGGCGTGGACCTGATCATTGATGACACCCCCGAGGCCGTCATCCTCAGCAGTTTCAACCCCATCCGCCGTGAAGTGGCCAAGAGTGCCCTGGAGCAACTGGTCGCAGACGGACGCATCCACCCCACCCGCATTGAGGAAGTGGTGCACAAAGCCCAGGAAGACATGAAAACCTTCATCCACAACCAGGGGGAAGAAGGGGCTCTGGAAGCCGGAGTGGTGGGTATCAAGCCCGGCCTGATGCAGCTTCTGGGCCGCATGTACTTCCGCACCAGTTACGGACAGAACGTGCTCAAGCACAGCATTCAGGTGGCCCACGTCACTGGAATTCTGGCTGCCGAGCTGGGACTGGATCCTGCTCTGGCCCGTCGTGCGGGTTTGCTGCACGATGTGGGCAAATCCATTGACCGTGAGATCGAAGGCACCCACGTGGACATCGGGATCAGCCTTGCCAAGCGTTTTGGTGAGCCTTCCGAAGTCATCGATGCCATTGCCCACCACCACGACCCCGAGAACGCCGAAACCCTGTACGGTGTGCTGGTCGCTGCCGCAGATGCCATATCTGCTGCCCGTCCCGGTGCCCGCCGTGAGAGCCTTGAGGTGTACATCAAGCGTCTGGAACAACTGGAAAGCATTGCCCTGTCTTTCCCCGGGGTCAGCAACGCTTTTGCCATTCAGGCAGGTCGCGAAGTGCGCGTGATCGTGCAGCCCGAGAAAATCACCGATTCCAAAGCCACCTTGCTGGCCCGTGAAATCGCTGGTCGCATCGAGCAAGACATGGAATATCCTGGTCAGGTGCAGGTCACTGTGGTCCGAGAGTCCAGAGCTGTGGAATTCGCCAAGTAAAGCAAAACCAGAACACAGTGCATGTTTTGCCCCTCCTCGAACAGAGGAGGGGTTTTTCTTGGCTGAAAGTGCATGAAACCCTGCACCGAGGGCAGCCAGAGGTACAGCCTTGAACCTCTGGAACGTGCTCCTTTGACCGATTCTTTGTATAAAGTTGCCAGATCTATGCGGTTTTTTGGAACGGTGTGCTGGTTTTTGAGTGACAAAGGTCAGAAAAAACCTGATTTCTGAGAAAAGGGGCGTGCAAAAACCCATGCATGTTTTGCACCAGAGTTTTAAAAATGGTCAGTTTGCTGCCCTTTTTCTGTCAAAGTGCGCAAAGATTCATGTACATTCTGTTACTTCTGCACGAACGCATCTAAGCAAGCCTTGCCAAAAATGAGGGGATGCGTGGTATGCTTCCTACTGGAATAGAGGTTGCATAACCAGTGGTGTGCAACCGTCTAGCATCATCTTGTTTGGCCTTAAGATCACCTTGACGGAGGAAGTATGAACCACGACTTTGATGTTGTCTCGGCTGCACGGAACTGGCGTATGGAAGAACTCACTCAGGCAAACCCCAGCCTTGTGGTCAGTGAATTTGCCAGTGACGTTCTCACCACCGAAGAACTGCGCCAGCGTCTCAGCAAACCCGTGTGGAAGTCCCTGCAAGCCACCATCGAGCGTGGTGTGGCTCTGGATCCTGCCATTGCTGACACCGTGGCTCTGGCCATGAAAACCTGGGCCATGGAAAAAGGTGCCAGCCACTACACCCACTGGTTCCACCCCCTCACGGGCAGCACAGCAGAGAAGCACGACAGCTTCGTGACCCCCACCAGCGACGGAAGCGCCATTGCCCAGTTCACCGGCAAAGAGCTGATTCAGGCCGAGCCTGACGCCTCCAGCTTCCCCTCTGGCGGTCTGCGTGCCACCTTCGAAGCCCGTGGTTACACCGCATGGGACCCCACCTCCCCTGCGTTCATCCTCCGTCACACCAACGGCGCAACCCTGTGCATCCCCACTGCTTTCGTGTCCTGGACCGGTGAAGCCCTCGACTTGAAAACCCCCCTGCTGCGCTCCACCGAGGCCCTCAACAAGGCTGTTCTGAAAGTGCTGCCCCTGCTCGGTCTCAGCGACGTGACCAAAGTGGGAAGCACCCTCGGCGCCGAGCAAGAATACTTCCTCATCGACGAAGAGTTCTTCTACCGCCGTGCCGATCTGGTCATGAGTGGCCGCACCCTCTTCGGGGCCAAGCCTCCCCGCGGTCAGGAACTGGAAGACCACTACTTCGGCAGCATCCCCAACCGCGTGCTGTCCTACATGACCGATGTGGAAACCCAGCTCTACGCTCTGGGTATTCCTGTGAAAACCCGCCACAACGAAGTGGCCCCCGGCCAGTTCGAAATTGCTCCCATCTTCGAACAGAGCAACGTGGCTGCCGACCACCAGCAACTGATCATGCAGGTGCTGAAAAACACCGCCCGCAAGTACGGTCTGGTGTGCCTGATGCACGAGAAACCCTTCGCTGGCGTGAACGGCAGCGGCAAGCACTGCAACTGGTCCATGGGCACCGACACCGGTCTCAACCTGCTGGAACCCGGTGACACCCCCCACGAAAACCTGCAGTTCCTGTTCTTCTGCGCTGCTGTGATCCGCGCTGTGGACCTGCACCAGGACCTGCTGCGCATCAGCGTGTCCAGCGCCAGCAACGACCACCGTCTGGGTGCCAACGAAGCCCCACCTGCGATCATCTCCATCTTCCTTGGCGATGAACTCAGCGACATCCTCGACCGCATCCTCAGCGGTGAAGGTGGAGCCGGTCACTCTGCTGGCTTCCTCGGACTGGGCACCCCTGTCCTGCCCAACCTGCCCCGCCACGCTGGCGACCGCAACCGCACCTCTCCCTTTGCCTTCACTGGCAACAAGTTTGAGTTCCGCGCTGCCGGTTCCAGCCAGAGCATCTCCATGCCCATCACCGTGCTGAACTCCATCGTCGCCGAATCTGTCAGCGACCTGGCAGACTTGCTCCAGAGCAAAATCTCTGGTGGCACCGATGTGGATGTGGCCCTCCTCGAAGTGGTCAAAGAAGTGTACGGCCAGCACAAACGCATCATCTTCAACGGCAACGGTTACAGCCAAGAGTGGCACGAAGAAGCCGCCAAACGTGGCCTCCTCAACCTGCCCACCGCCATTGATGCCATCCCCCTGCTGACCGACAAGAAAAACATTGAGCTGTTCAGCAAACTGAACGTGCTGTCTGAGCGTGAAGTGGAAGCCCGTCAGGAAATCATGTATGACATCTACTTCAAGACCGTCAACATTGAAGGGGAGACCACCGAGTGGATCGCACAGACCCAGATTCTGCCTGCTGCCCTCAGCTACCTCTCTGAAGTGTCTGCTGTGTCTGGAAGCAAAGCCGCTCAGGGCCTCGCTGCCGAACTGAACCAGGTTACCGATGAGCTGTACGAAGCCCTCGGCGCACTGCGCAGCCAGAACGAAGCTGAAGGTGGCGAAGCCGTTCACGAGAAATCCCACCACATGCGCGACCACGTGTTGCCTGCCATGCTGGGTGTCCGCAAGGCCGCCGACAAGCTGGAAAAACTGGTGAGCGCCAAGCATTGGCCCCTCCCCAGCTACCGCGAAATGCTGTTCGTGAAATAAACCGACTCTACCTCATTCACCTCTCCCAAAAGGGAGAGGTTTTTCATGGTGTTTGATCCTGCAATCTTCAGGGTTGGCTGGACTTTGCCTGCTTTCCCTCACACCCCTCTTGCTTTCCCCTGATGAAAGTGTGTCACTATAAAGCATGTCGTTAGGACCTTTGGAAATCATCCTGATCCTTGTTCTGGTGCTTTTGTTGTTCGGAGGCCGCAAAATCCCCGAGTTGATGAAAGGCCTCGGGCAGGGCATGAAAGAATTCAAGAAGACCCAGACCGATGACCCCAACCAGCCCCATGTCGAGGAAAAGAAAAAAGAGGTCTGACCTCTCCGCGCTCGTTGCACCCGCGATCCTCTCCCTGCAAGGGAGAGGATTTTTCTTTTCTTCAGCACAGGCAAAAAAGAACCTCTCCCCAGCAGGGAGAGGTTCGAGCACAGCTTGTGGAGAGGGTTGGGTTACCGGCTGCGAGGGTCGATGGCTTCGCGGATGGCTTCACCCAGCAAGGTCCAGCCCAGCACGAACAGCAAGATGAACGTGGCAGGATAGATGTAGGTGTACCAGTATTCGATCTGGCCGAAGTAAGGACGGGAAATGTTGATCAGGTAGCCCCAGTCAGGGAAGCCCTCTGGCACCCCCACCCCGATGAAGGAGAGGGCAGCAAAAGACACCACCGTGGCTCCAATGTCCAGACTGACCAGAGCCAGCATGGAGTTGAGGCTGTTGGGCAGGGCGTGTTTGAGGATCACCTGACGGTCGGTGTTGCCCAGAGAACGGGCAGCATCCACAAACTCAAGGCGTTTGACCTTCAGCACGTCGCCACGCACCACACGGGCATACTGGGCCCAGCCCACCAGAATGAGGGCCAGCATGATCACAGGCAGACCACCGCGCAGCACGATCACCAGAATCATCAGGAGCACGATGCTGGGAAAGGCGAAGATGATGTCGGTGAAGCGCATGAAGATGTTGTCGATCCAGCCACCGAAATAACCTGCGAGGGTGCCGACCAGCATGCCCACCAGAGCGGTCATCAGGGTCACCACGATGCCCACCAGGAAGGCGGCCCGGGTTCCCCAGATCAGGCCCCAGAAGATGTCATATCCACCTGCAGCAAGACCAAAAACGTGGTTGCTGGAGGGAGGAGTGGGTTGCGATGAGAAGCCTTCACGCAACATCGAGTTGGGGATGGTGAAGGTGCGTGCGATGTTGCGCATGTCTTCGCTGGGGGGAGCAATCACTGGAGCCAGAATGGCAATCACAGCAAAGATCAGGATCAAAACCAGCCCAATGATCCCCAGAGGGTTTTTGCGGAGTTTCTTCCAGATGTTCATTCGTAGCGAATCCTCGGGTCAATGATGCCGTAGAGCAGGTCCACGAGCAGGTTGATCACGGTCACTGCCGTGGCAGCAAACAGGGCAAAGCCCACCACAGAAGGCACATCCAGTTGCTGGGCAGCTTTGGAAGCCCACAGACCCACCCCCTGGAAGTCAAACACCGTTTCCGTGATGATGGATCCGCTGAGCAGGCCAATCAGGATGCTGCCCAGCACCGTCACCACTGGAATCAGGGCATTTCGCAGGGCGTGTTTGACCACCACCACGCGGTCTTGCAGGCCTTTGGCTCGGGCGGTTCGGACGTAGTCTTGACGCAGGGTGTCGATCACGTTGCCCCGCACCACCTGAATCAGTTGAGGTGAGATCACAAACGTCAGGGTCAAAACAGGCATGATCAGGTGTTTGATGAGGTCCCAGACCACTTCCCATTTTCCGGCCAGCATCATGGGAAAGAGCATGAAGCCTTCGGTTTTGGTGACCCCGGCGGTCAAGCTGAGGATGGTGTCGTAACGTCCGGGTTTCAGCCAGTCCAGAATTCCGTAGAACAGGGTCAGGATGAAAATGCCCACCACAAAGCTGGGAAACCCGTAAGCGATGATGGAAAGCACACGCACGGTGTGGTCAAACCAGGTGTTGCGTTTGACTGCAGTCAGAATGCCAATGCCAATCCCAAACAGGGCAATGAACAGAATGGCGATGAACGCCAGTTCCATGGTGGCAGGCACATAACTGGCCAGAGAATCCAGCACGGGTCGGCGGTCACTGCGGGAAAACCCGAGGTTGCCTTTCATCAGGCTTTGCAGCCAAATGCCGTATTGGGTGAACAGGTCAGCGTCCAGACGGTATTTTTCAATGATCGACTGGATGAATTCCTGCGAGGCCTGTTTCTCGTTGGTGGCGAAAGAAGCGGCGCGAATGTCCGGGCTGAGCAGCTGTGTGAGTCCGAAGATCAACAGCGAAATCCCGAACAAAATCAGCGGCAGCTGCAAAACGCGCCGAAGAATGAATGTGAACACGGGTCACCTCTGATGCTTAACGCTTTGCTGTCGGTCTGTCTGCAACGTCTGAAACATGCAGGGCTAGACAGGCCGTACAGATCGTGCTTTGTTCTACCACATTGCGCCCATGCCATGCCAGTGATTTCAGTGAAAATCGGCTGAAGGCCGTTTGAACCGATCAAAGCCATGCAGAACGCTCATTTTTTGGGGATTTGAAGGCATCAAACCCTTCAAAAGAAAGATCCAAAAACAGACACCAGAAATCCACAAAGAAATGCAGCAGCGCCCCATGGGGTCGCTACTGCATTGAGGTCATGCTTACTTGGACATGGTGTAGTAGTAGTCGTCGGCAAACACAGGGTTGTTGATGCGGCCCTTGACCCAGTCACGGTTTACGAAGGGGAACAGGGGTTGGTACAGGGGGATGAAGGGGGTGTCGTTGTAGCCAATGGTCTGGATCTGGCGGTACAGCTCATTGCGCTTCTTGGTGTCAGGGGTGGCCACAGCCTCGGAGATGAGGGCATCCAGTTTGGTGTTTTTGTAGCCAATCTGGGCGGGGTAGTTGCCATCAGAGTGCAGGAAGGGGAAGGCGAAGTTGTGGGGATCGGCGTAGTCAGCACCCCAACCCAGAGCCCACATGGTCATCTGGTTGTTGCCTGCCTGAGCAATCACCTGGCTGAAGGGCAGTTCGCGCACATCCACCTTGAATTTGGGGTTGAGGCTCTCGACGTTTTTCTTCATGATTTCCAGAGCGCTCTTGCGGATGTTGTTGCCGGAGTTGTAGAACACGGGCAGCACGAAGCCATTCTTCCAGACTTCACCTTTCCAGGCGGCTTTGAAGAAGCGGGTGGCTTGGTTTTTGTCGTACTTGTACTTGGGCAGGGTGTTGCTGTAGCCCAGCAGGCCTTTGACCACCACGGTGCTTTGCTGGGTGGCAGCACCAAGCAGCACGTCTTTGATCAGGGAGTTGTAGTCAAAAGAAGCTGCGAAGGCTTTGCGCAGGTTCAGGTCGCTGAAGAAGTTGGCAGGAATGCCTTTGCCGTCCAGTTTGCCGCTGCCCAGGTAGTTGGTTCCCTGAGCATTGATTTTCTGGTTCATGAACAGGGCAATCAGGGTCAACTGGTTGGATTCGGTGACTTTGACGCCATCGAGTTTTTGCACGCGGGGAATGGCAGGACGGTTGATGCTGGCGATGTCAGCATCTCCGGCTTCCAGCATGCGGATGCGGGTGTTCTCGTCTTCCACGTTCTGGATGATCACGCGCTGCAGTTTGGCAGGTGCGCGCCAGTAGTTGTCGTTGCGCTTGAGGATCACGTTCTGGTTGACGTCGTAACGCTCCAGCACAAAGGGACCGGTGCCGAGGGGAATTTTGCGTGCGAACGCAGTGGTGCCTGCAGCAGGGTTGTTGAATTTTTCCCAGTCTTTTTCGGAGCCGCTCCACTCGCCTGCAGCCACAGCATCTGCTTTGTTGTAGATGGAAGCGTAAGGGGTGGCCAGCACAGCAATGAATGCTGCGAAAGGACGGGCAAGGTTGAACACCACAGTGTCAGAGCCTTTGGCCTGCACAGCAGCAGCAACCTGATCGTAGCCGACTTTTCCACCTTTGCGGACGAAGTCGGTGGTGCCGAGCAGGGGCTCGATCAGCAGTTGGGCAGGACCAGAGTCCACGGAGGCCAGCAGGGTGCGCTGGATGCTGTACACCACATCTTCAGCGGTCAGGTCTTTGCCGTTGGAGAATTTGGCATTTTTGCGGATTTTGACGGTGTAGGTTTTGCCACCGTTGCTCACTTCGGGCATGCCTTCAGCGAGGAGGGGAACGAACTTGCTGGCGTTGTTGCCCTCGGGGAAGTAGAGGGTTTCCAGAACGTTCTGGATCACTTCGCCACAGGATTGTTCATAGCAGTCGGCGGGGTCGAAAGTTCTCCAATCCCCGAAAGCCACATCGATGAGGGTGCCGGGGTTCTTGACTTGGGCGCTTGCCACGCTGGCAAGCATGACTGCGCTGAGCAGAAACGCACGTTTGAGCATGTACGTACCAACCTTTCCTTGTAAAGCTAGGCAAATTTGGACAAAGTTTAACACCTGGAATTGTATATGGCAATGGATGCAGGATCCAGCTTGCCAAAAATAGACCAAGACTAAAGATTCATGCTTTTGTGTCTTTATAACGGTAATCTCCTGATTCTGCCTTTGGGCAGTCAGACCAACAACCGTCAAATGCAAGAAGATACAACAATGAGAACCCCTCTGGAGGACTGGACCCTCAGGGAAAACCTTTGTGCTTTGCCCCTCCAAAAAGGACAACTTGCCGTGGTCCTGCAAGTGGAACCCCATATACTGATGGGCATGAAGATTCGGATTTTGTTGCTCGCAGGTGGACAGTCAGGCGAGCATGAAGTGAGCCTCAACAGTGCAAAAAGCATTCTCTCCAACCTGCCCGAGGACCGGTTTGAAGTGACCCCGGTGGTGATCACCAAGCACGGCAAATGGCTGTCTTTGCCCGAGAGCCAGCAGGCCCTCACCGCAGGTCAGGCAGAAAGTGGAGGAGAGATGTTGCTGTCTGCAGCAGGCATGGCCGGAGAACACCATGTGGTTTTTCCGGTTCTGCACGGTCCAATGGGGGAAGACGGCACTGTGCAAGGTTTCTTGACCCTCGCAGGCATTCCTTTTGTAGGCAGTGGGGTGCTGGGCAGCGCTGTGTGCATGGACAAAATCATGACCAAGCAGGCGCTTGCAGCTGCAGGCATTCCGCAGGTGCCGTGGGCTGCCATTTCAAGAAGCGACTGGAAGAAGAACCCCGAGCAGGTCATGGACATCGCCGGGGATCTCGGGTACCCCATTTTTGTGAAACCGGCCAACATGGGCTCCAGTGTGGGCATCTCCAAGGCCAAGCATGCTGATGAACTGGAGCAGGCTCTGGGATTGGCTTTCCACTACGATCGCCGGGTGATTCTGGAAGCCATGACCAGAGAAAAACCCAGAGAGGTGGAAGTGGGGATTCTGGGCAACGATGACCCCAAAGCCAGTGTGGTGGGTGAACTGTCTTTTGACAGCGACTTCTACGATTACGAAACCAAGTACACCGATGGTCTGGCCCAGATGCACATTCCGGCCCACATCCCTGCAGAAGTGCAAACCCGCATTCAGGAATACGCCCTCAAAGCGTTCAAAGCACTGGATTGTGCTGGACTGGCCCGCGTGGACTTTTTCTATTTGCCCCAGAGTGGCGAACTGTACCTCAACGAGCTCAACACCATGCCCGGATTCACCCGCACCAGCATGTACCCCAAACTCTGGGAGGCCAGTGGCATTGGCTACAGTGAACTGGTGACCCAACTGGTGGAACTGGCCCTTGAGGAGCGCTGATGAAACCTTTCGTGCGGTTTTTGCTGGGTTTTGCCCTGTGTGCAGGGGTGGGTCTGGGCCTGATGTGGCTGTTCGAGGTGGTCAATCCTGATCCATGCAAACTCCGCACGCTGGGCTTTCTGGTGGTGCCTCTGGTGTTGGGTCCGCTCAGCATTGGACTGGCCACCAACCGCAAAATGATGGAGAACGGATGGGGGCCTTTCAGTGTGGGCATGATCGCTGCATCGGTGTTTCCGGTGCTCTGGAAAGCCATGACAGGCATTGCCGCACTCAACACTTTGTGTGGCAAGGGTGCCATGTGACTTGTCCGTGTTGAATTGGGTTGAAATCTGGAATATTTGTCCTCGGGGTTTTCCTGAGGACAAATTTCGTATTGTCTGATACGGGAAAGCTTGTACTCCCATCCATCTGCACAGATTGCAGATTTTTGTAAAAAAAACATTATAATACGGAGGATTGGGATTCACCAACGACTGCCGTCACATCGTCAGTGCATGACAGCACGTATGCTGAAGACATCAGCCAAACAGGGCCTCTTTTCATCCACACATCAACCCTGCCCCACACTCCTGTCCAAAAGACAGGGTTCTGCATGTTGCAGGAGGATTTTCAATGAACACGTTCGCTTTTCTGGCCTACCCCAGAGAGATTGCTCAGGATCTGGCCCGACTCACCCATGTGCCTGCACTCAAACTGATTCCAGAGGCTGCTTACGAGTATGCCATGCGCAAACTGCCCCTCAAACCCATGCTGACCGGACACTTACAGTCCAACCAGCATTCCATTCAGGGACATGTGATCAGCGTGCCCCTGACGGCCCACCAATTCCGGGTGCTGCCTGCAGAAATGGTACAAGAAAGAATCAACGATGCCATCACGCATGCCCACGACCTCGGGGCCAGTGTGGTGGGATTGGGTTCCCTGACGGCAGAAGTCAGTCAGGCTGGGCAGGCTTTTGGCTACCGCAAGGACATCAGCATCACCAGTGGTACGGTGTACCGGGCTGCCAGTGTGGTCATGGAGATTGAGCGTCTGCTCAAACACCTCCCCAGAAACCCGAAAGTCACCCTGATTGGCTCGGATTTCAAGCTGATCTCTGCCCTGATGCCTGTGCTGGAAAAGATTTCAGGCATTCACCAGTTGACCACCGATGCGGACCCCGTTCCTGCACGCCTGCGTGAAGCCGACTTGCTGGTGGTTCTTGGAGATCTGGGCGCTTTGCAACTGCGCAGCGAGCACCTCAAGCACAACGCCATTGTGCTGAATGCATCTCGCAGCCGGGCTCTGGACCCCAGAATCGTTCGTGAGCGCTCGGATGTGATTCTCACCGATCCCAGCATCTTCAATCCGGCCATCCGCATCCAGAGCACCCCCGGTCACACCAAAACCCTGTGCCCAAGCCTCACCGAAACCATTTTGCTGAGTCTGGAAGGTCACCGTGGTCACTTTGCTCTGGATGAAGTGCGCACCTCTCAGGTGGAGTACCTGCTGGGCCTCCTCAAAAAACACCAGCATGTGCAACTGGACTTTGTGCCCAGAGCATCCCGTCCCAGCAAACCCGCAGAAAGCTCGGGAAACGTTCGCTGGATTTGAAAAAACACAGAGCAAAAGACAGAGCAAAAGACAGAGCAAAAGGGGATGCGGAAGCGTCCCCTTTTTTCTCATTCACACTTATAAATAATGCAATTTCCAGTCTTTGCTGCCCTGGGTTTCAGCCAATTGCGCCAGAGCCACTCCAGACACCCTCGCTTCTGGAACCAGTGTGCCCTGTGCTTTTTCCACATGGGTTTGAAATTCTGAAAGAGGAAGCTTGCTGTCTGGCAGCAACACTTTGATGATCTGACCCCTCTGGACTTCATATAGACCTGCATAAACGTTGCCTCTGCGGGCATCGAGCGTGACCCCGACCACCCCCTCATGTGGGGCAGCCATGGCCATCAAGGAACTGACGCCAAACACTTCCGCACCCCAGGCACGGGCCAGTCCCAACGCATAACTGGCCGCAACGCGAACCCCGGTGTAGGAACCGGGACCCACCCCCACCACCAGACGGTCCGCCCGAAAGGGGAGACCTGCCTGCTGAAACAGGGCTTGAACTTCAGGGGCGATTCTCTGGGCATGCAGGCGCTCCAGACGCTCACAAAAGGAAAAAGTTCCCTGTGGGGTGACCAGAGCAAGGCTGAGATCCGGGGTGGCAGTGTCAAGGGCTAAAGTCAGCACGGTACCACTTTACTGGTTTTGAGGGGCAGTCATCACCAGAGGTGCAGAGGCCTTTGCTGAACCTCAGCAAACCCCTTTAAAGTGAATCATGCAAAACAGTCCCATCTGCATCAATCAAAAAGGTGATGTTTTTCTGGATTTTTTTGAGGTGTTGGAATCAGAAGCCAACCGATTTGAACCCCTGACCCACGCTCTGGTGGTGGCCCGTGCCGAGCAGGGTTTCCTGTTGATGCTCAATGCGTACCGCCACAAGTGGGAAGTGCCGGGTGGCTTCATTGATGCTGGAGAAACCCCACGCCAGACTGCAGCCAGAGAATTGATGGAAGAAACCGGGCAGGTGGCGGACCTGCGTTTTCGAGGCATCATGAAATTTCAACTTCAGCCTGATGGGCGCATGGAATACGGTGCTTTGTATGTGGCAGGCCTGAAAGAAATCCGCCCTTTTGAACCCAACACCGAAGCCCTGAAAATCCACCTCTGGTCTGGTGAAGACATCGGGTACATTGATGAGATCGACCAGAAGTTGCTGGAATTGTACATGTGATGCTTCACAACACACCACTCAAAGGGTTTTCAGCATTGGACGGATGATCAGGTGACTTTCAGTCTTCTTTGTGCAGCATCTGTCGTTCTTTGATGATGCTCAGGACGGAAGAAACGAGAATCACCAGCAGGGGACCTGCAAATGCACCACCAACAATCAAGAGAAGAGAATCCATGATTTCAGGTTAAAGGCCACAGCTTAAACCCTGCTGTGGATGCCTTGAGCAAATTGTTGCAGACCTGACCATCAGGATGTCTCAACAAACCCACAGGAAGGGTCTTCAACTGTGATGAAGTGAGGCATGTTGCACACTGTTTTCTTTGACATTGATGACACCCTTTTCGACCACTTCAACAGCATGGAAGCTGCTTTTGCCCATGTGTACCACCGCACACCAGAGTTTCATGGAGTCCCCATGGATCACCTGAAGAAACGCCACAAATCCATTCTGGAGGAGGTCCATGACCGTTATGTGGTTCCCAACCTCCTCAATTTGCATGAGGCCCGCAAGAAGCGTTTTGAATTGCTTCTGGAAGAATGTGGAACAGTCAATGACACAGTGGCGGAACGCCTGAAAGACGAATATCGGCAGGCTTTTTTGGAGTCTCGGATGCTGCTGGAAGGCACCCATGACTTGCTGACCAAGCTGCATGGCAAGGTGCAAATCGGGGTGATTTCCAACAACTCGCTGGAAGAACAAACCGAGAAACTGCAAACCCTTGGCATCCACCACTTCATTGATGTGTGGGTGCTCTCCGATGAATTTGGTTTTGGCAAACCCGACCCGAGGATCTACCAGATTGCGCTGGAACGGGCCAACTGTTTGCCCCATCAGGCCCTGATGATCGGGGATGACCATGCCAAGGATGTCGAAGCTGCCCAAAAAGCTGGGATTGCAGCCGTCTGGCTCAACCGTTTTGGTCACGTTGCCCCTGTCAGTGACGTGCGTCAGGTGCGTGGGCTTCATGAACTGTATGCTCTGGAAGAACTACAACCCTTCTTGAGGTGACCCATGAAATTCCTGATGGCATTGTTGATCGGCACAGGTGGACTGGCTCTGGCCCAGAGCTTTGAAGGGTTCCAGACCCCATCCAAAAACATCCACTGCATGCTGTATGAAAACGAGTTGCGTTGTGATCTTTTGCAAAACACAGCTCCCATTCCGCCCAGACCTCAGAATTGCGATCTGGATTGGGGAAACGCTTTTGCCATGGCTTCTGTTGGAAAGTCCATGCGGATTTGCCATGGAGACACTGCTCTGAACCCCAATTATCCGGTGTTGCAATACGGACAGGTCTGGAAAAAGGCTGGATTCACCTGTACGTCCCTGACCTCGGGTTTGAAGTGCGTGAACAAAAACAAGAAAGGCTGGCTGCTTTCCAGAGGCAAGCAAAGTTTGTTCTGAAAGGTTTGCCTGAATAAGCCAACCTCTTGATGTGCCCTGCACCCCTTTTTGCTATACTCAAAAACGCCTTGATGGGGAAGAGTACCCGAGAGGTGGCGCTCAACAGAGAGACCCCGGAAGCTGAAAAGGGGTTGGGAGGCCACTCGGGGAAGGTCGCCCCGGAGCATGCAGAAGAACGTGCCAGTTTGCGGTTTGAAATGGCACCAGTAGACCTGCACGGGTCAGCCCGAGACAGCTTTGTTCAAGTGCCTTGCCGTTGGCAGGGAATTGCGGTGGTACCGCGGGAATGTGTCTTTTCACGTCTCGTCCGCTTGTCGGATGAGGCGTTTTTTTTGGTTTCAGATGTTGTGGTTTCACATCAAGGAGGTCTTATGAAGGAACTGTCCAAAGCTTACGAACCCCAGGCCATCGAGCCCAGATGGGTCAAGAAATGGGGCGACGAACCCTTCCGCGCCGATGCCACCAGCGGAAAACCCCCGTTCACCATTGTGATTCCTCCACCCAACGTCACCGGAAACCTGCACCTCGGGCATGCGCTGGACAACACCCTGATTGACACCCTGATCCGTTACAAGCGCATGGCAGGTTATGAAGCCCTGTTCCTTCCCGGAACCGATCACGCAGGCATTTCCACCCAGTGGGTGGTCACCAAGCAACTGGCTGCTGAAGGCATCAACCGTTTTGACCTCGGACGTGAGAAGTTCCTTGAAAAAGTCTGGGACTGGAAGGCACAGTCTGGTGGGCAAATCGTCAACCAGCTCAAAACCCTCGGGGTGTCCTGTGATTGGACCCGAGAGCGTTTCACCATGGATGAAGGCCTTTCCAGAGCCGTGCGCCAGCAGTTCATTCAGCTTTTCCACGAAGGTCTGGCTTACAGGGGCGAACGGATTGTCAACTGGGATCCCGTTGGGCAAACCACCCTTTCTGACCTCGAAGTGAAACGCGAAGTCAAAAAAGGCAAGATGTACACCCTGTCCTACAAGCTTCAGGACAGCACTCTGGCCCCCAGCAACGGGGAAGCCGGAGAAATCCGTATCGCTACGGTGCGTCCCGAGACCATCTTTGCGGATCAGGCCATCGCCGTGCACCCTGAAGACGAGCGCTTCCAGCACCTGATCGGTCAGAAAGCCCGCATTCCCCTGACCGACCGCTACATCCCCATCATTGCCGATGAAGCCGTGGAGCGGGATTTCGGGGTGGGAGCCCTGAAAATCACCCCAGCCCACGACCCCACCGACTTTGAAATTGGCGAGCGTCACAACCTTGCCCGTCCCAGCGTGATCGACTGGAACGGCAACCTGACCAGTGACCTTGTCCCAGAGGCTTACCGGAATATGGAGCGCTTCGCAGCCCGCAAAGCCGTGGTCAAAGACCTCACCGAAAATGGCGACCTCCTCGAAGAGAAAGACCATGAAACCGCTCTGGGCATTGCAGAGCGCACAGGTGTGGCCGTTGAGCCGATGATCTCCAAGCAGTGGTTTGTGCGCATGGAAAGCATGGCCCAGTCTGTGCTGGAGGGCCTCGATAAGGGAGAAATCACCCTTTACCCTGAGCGCTACACCAAAGTGAACCGCGACTGGCTGGAAAACATCCGCGACTGGTGCATTTCCCGTCAACTCTGGTGGGGCCACCAGATTCCCGTCTGGTACGACGATCAGGGAAACATCTATGTTCCTGATGCTGAAAACCCCGACCTTGACTGCGATCAGGACCCCCGTTACAGCCACCTCAACCTGAAACGCGATCCTGACGTGTTTGACACGTGGTTCAGCAGCAACCTGTGGCCCTTCTCGACCCTCGGGTGGCCGGACACCGCAGACGAGGACTTCCAGAAGTTCTACCCCACCCAGGTCCTCGTGACCGGTTACGACATCCTGTTCTTCTGGGTGGCCCGCATGCAAATGGCCGGATACAAATTCACCGGCAAAGCACCCTTCAGCAAGGTGCTGCTGCACGGCCTGTACCTCGATTCCAAAGGCCAGAAGATGTCCAAATCCAAAGGCAACGGCATTGACCCTCTGGAACTGTTCAGCAAGTACGGCGTGGATGCCTGCCGCTTCGCCTTCTCTTATCTCGCCACAGGTGGACAGGACATCAAGCACGACGACCGCCGTTTCGAACAGGGCAAAGTGTTTGCCAACAAGCTCTGGAATGCATCCCGTTTCGTGATGATGAACCTCAGCAGCGAAGTGGAAACCACCGACACAGGGCTCACCCTTGCAGACCGCTGGATTTTGTCTCGCTACAACGAAACGGTGAAAGAGGTCACACAGGCCCTCGAAGACATGGACATTGCCGCTGCCGTGCGCATTGCTTACAGCTTCACGTGGGATGAATTCTGCGACTGGTACATTGAGGCCTCCAAACCTGCCCTCAGAAACGGCAACCTGAAGACCAGAGAAACCATCACCTTTGTGCTGGAAGGCATTCTGAAACTGCTGCACCCTTTCATGCCTTTCATCACCTCCGAGATTTACGAAGCGCTGGACCACAAACGCCAGATTGCCGTGCACTCGTGGCCCAAATACGACCCTGCCCGCTTCGATGCAGAAGCCACACAGGCTTTCGATTACCTCAGAAGTGCAGTGTCCAGTGCCCGAAGCCTGAAAAGCGAACTCGGGCTTGCCCCTCAGGACCGCCTGCAAGTCAGCATCTCCGGCGAAGGTCTGGACACCATCAAGGCGAACGCTTACGTGGTGGAAGGCATCGCCAGAGTGGAACTGGTCGAGGACATCTCTGGCAAGGTGCTCAGTCAAGTGGCCCCCGGTGTGATCGTGAATGCCCCTCTGGAAGGCACCGTGGAAATCAGCGAGTGGATTGTGCGCCAGAAGAAACGCCTGCAGGAAACCGAGAAACAAATCAAACAGGCGCAGGGCAAGCTGAACAACGCTGGCTTCGTGGCCAACGCCCCTCAGGAGGTCATCGAAGAAGAGCGTCGCCGGGTGGCTGAATTTTCTGCCCAGAGGGACCGTTTGACGGATGTGATCGGGCAGTTTGAGTGACTGAAGGCCGAGGGCATAGGGCCGAGAGCCGAGGGCAAAAATGGCAGAAGGACGAAGGCAGAAAGTGAAAAGAGCTTTGGCTGATGTTTTCAGGGCGAGGCACGCCCCTACAGATCCCCTTGAGCATCTCTACCACGTATCGCACAGTGCTTTCGGCTGTCGGCTCTCGGCTCTTTAAAGGGCGACGCACGCGTAGCCCCTACAAGGCTCTCAACCCAAAACCCCAGAGTCCCCAACATTGTTGGGGGCTTTGCTTTGGGAACGATCCAACAGACATCAGAAGAGGAGGTCTTTAAACTGACCAGAGAAGAAGTTGATTGGAGTGTATGTCCAAGGACCTTGACGACGAAAATTACAGTGAAAATGACCATGAGCAAGAAGACGCGTTTGTGGAAGACCGTTTGCTGGCCACTTTTGACCTGAAACAGCGCGGCTGGACTGCCTCGATGATCCAGAAATTGCTGCCCGAGCACGACGACACCCGCGAGAACCGCCTGAACAAGAAATATGGTCGGGTCAAACTGTACTGGGAATCCAGAGTGCAGGAGGCCGAATCCACAGGGGCCTATGCAGAGTTGCTGGACAGGGCCATTGCTGCCAGTGAGCGCTCTGAAAAAGCCCGCCAGACCCGTGCCCGCAAACGGGAACGCCAGATTCGGGAATTTCTGGAGGATTTTGACCCTCAGATTCTCCCGGTCAGCAAAACGGAGCAGGAGGCTCTGGGCTCAAACCTCGCTCGAAAGCTCAAAGGGCTCTGGGAACTCCACGAATGGTTGCTCAATGAGCACATCAGACGCATCCCAGTTCTGGGCAGATTGACCCGAGAGGAGCGCAAAAATTTGGCGACCAGACTCAATGAAAAATACCTTGAGTCTTTGAAACAGGCGTATCCAGAGCTGGAGTGGCCTGAGGGGTGAAAAATTCCCCTTGACCATCTCTGCCACGTACTGCAAGATGCTCTCGGCTCTCGGCTCTCGGCTCTCGGCTCTCGGCTCTCGGCTCTCGGCTCTCGGCTCTCGGCAACAGGGCGACGCATGCTACAAGGCTTCTCGGCAAAAGGCGAAGCTTGACAAGTCCTGTCCAATGCACCACCGTGCCTTCTGCCTTCTGCCTTCTGCCTCCCAATCCGTTACTGTATACGTAGACCATTTATGAACATTTGCCCTGTCTGTGGTACCCCCAATGATCCCCATGCGGTGCATTGCATCAGTTGTGGTGCACAACTGGAAAATCCACTTCCCAGAATTGAAAAATACGATTTGCAGAAGGTGCTGGGCAGCGGTGGGTTTGGCATCACCTATTTGGCCACCGATTTGAACACTGGCCGAAAAGGGGTGCTCAAAGAGTTTTTTCCCTCTGGTTCCATGCGCAAAAGGGATGGCTCTGTGGAACTTCCGCAGGGTTACAACCTTGATGAAGTGTTGCAGGAGGCCAGAGTCCTCGCCCGTTTCAAGCACGAATCCATCAACATGTGTTACACCGCCGAGCGTCTGAATGGCACGGCTTATCTGTTCTTGGAGTTCATTGAAGGCAAGGACCTGACTTCGGTGTACCACTCGGGCATCCTGACGCCGGGACTGGTCAAGAGCATCCTGATTGATTTGCTGCATGCTCTGGATTATGTGCACAGTCAGGGGTTTTTGCACCTCGACCTCAAACCCGAGAACATCCTGCTCTCTGAGGGGCGTCCGGTCCTGATTGATTTCGGTTCGGCTGTGTTGCACGGTTCCCAGAGCTCCAGAATCGTGACCCATGGTTATTCTGCTCCAGAGCAGTACAGCAAAGGGCTCACTTTGGGCAGCCACACCGATTTTTATGCTCTGGGAGGGGTGGTTTTTTACCTGCTGACAGGCAGGGTTCCTCCGTCTGCACTGGTCAGGATGTCTGGAGAGGATCAGGACAGCGAAGAACTGGTGCGCCAGTTGCCGCAGGACACGCCTGAGGAACTGAAACAGGTGGTGGGCAGGTGCATGGCTCTGGCCATTCCACAAAGGCCTTCCACCGCGTCTGAACTGCTGCAGGTGTTTGGGGTGCAAAGCAAATTGCAAACAGCTCCCAAGCCCTCCGCTGAAAGCCAGAGCAAAGAAAGCCAGCATTTCCATCTGGGGGTGCAGGCCGAGGAAGCCAGAGACTTCAAGGAAGCCGCCAGACGTTTTGAGACAGCAGCCCGAAAAGGCCACCTTGAAGCGGCCTACCGTCTGGGTCAGCTTCACCATCATGGTCAAGGGGTGCCTCAGGACTTCTATGAGGGTTTTCACTGGAGCTCGACAGCGGCCTCTGCAGGGCATCCAGCTGCACAGGCCCACATGGGCTGGCTGTGTTTTTATGGCTGTGGAACTTTCAGGAGCATCAAGCAGGCTGTGGCGTGGTTTGGCAAAGCTGCCGATCAGGGGCATCCTGAAGGGTTGTGCTGGCTGGGCAAACTGCATTTGATGGGTCGAGGTGTTCTTCTGGATGAGGATCAGGGGTTCAAGCTCATCAAACAGGCAGCCTTGAAAGAGCACCCAGAGGCTGAATTTCAGATGGGGATGGCTTACCTGAATGGGGTTTCGGTGAATCGGCATCCTTCCAGAGCGATGTACTGGTTTGAGCGTGCAGCGGACCATGGGCATTTGGCGGCCCTGTACCAACTCGGGCGGTTGTACCGAACAGGGGAGGCCGGGGTCACGGACCTGATTCGGTCCAGGGAATTTTTTCTGAAGGCTTTTGTCTCTGGGTTTCTGGAGGCTGAAAAAGAGCTCTGAGCTTTCATAAATCTGATTGAAAAGGCCCAAATAAATCATTGAACCGGGTCTTTTTGTGCAGCTGCAAGAAATTCATCCTCTGAAAAAACAAAGTCTGGAAAGCAAAAAACCAGACTGCCGTTTTCAAATGTCTGAAAGCTTGCCAGAAAAGTCACGAATTTGTGTGCTGAAAACGATATCATGTGAAGAAGCACACTGTTGGAACGTTCCATAAACCAGAAAAAGAACAGTGTCAGAAGAGGCTGGTGCTTGATGAGCAAACACACCATTCAGGATGTCGCACGGAAAGCCAGAGTTGGCGTTGGCACTGTCAGCCGTGTCTTGAACAACCACCCATCGGTCCGCAAAAGCACCCGGGACAAAGTGCTCGAGGCCATTGAAGAACTGGGATATGCACCCAACCCGCACGCAAGACGCATTGCTGGAGGTCGTTCTTACACGGTCAGTGTGATGCTGCCCATGGTCAGCGTGGAATTTTACGTGCGTCTGGTCAATGCCATTGAAGAATGTCTGGATGAAAACCGTTTTGACATGGCCATTTTTCCTTTGCTTGGCCGTGCCCGCATCGAACGCTACCTGAACAGCAACCGCATTGCATATCAGGCGGACGGCATCATCATGTGCACTTACGACCTCGGGCGGCTTTTCCCCGAGGGGTACCTGCCCACCGAACATCCAGTGGTGCTGGTGGACAACGAATCTGAGCATTACGACTCGGTGTTCCTCGACAACTATTACGGGGGCTATCTGGTCGGTGAATATGCAGCCCGTCTGGGTTTGCCTGCCTACACCATGTCTCTGGAAGAGGACCCAGAGGGGGTTTTCGTCAATCAGGTGTTCGTGGACCGCAAACGCGGCTTTGACGATGGTCTGGCTTCCAGCAACATCCAGATGATGGGTGACTTCCCTTGCGGGTTGCACCATCAGGGTGGGGCTCAGGCTTCCCAGCGCTTGCTCAATGAAGCGGTTTTCCCCTGCACAGTCTTTGCAGCTGCAGACGTGCTGGCCGGCTCCCTCATTGAAGAGGCTGGCAGGCGTGGCTTGGTGGTGGGTCGGGACATCAAAGTGATCGGCTTTGACGACCAGCCTTGGTCTCAGGACATGAAACTCACCACGGTACACCAACCCATTGAAGTGATGGGCCGCCGTGCTGCAGAGATGCTTTTGGAAAGGCTTTCGGGATACGATGGACCGCCCAGAAAAGCCCGGTTCACCCCCCACCTTGTGGAGCGCGATTCCACGCTGGGTGAGGTGTTACCAGCCAAGTACGTGGCAATTGCTGAAAGATAGCCAAAGAAAACTAAACAAGACTGTGCGAAAAGTGTTTCCAAGCCCCCTCGGGATGGTGTAAACTCGACACTTGAAGCGGGGACAGACGTCCCTGGCTGTACATCCCCGAGGGGGGCATATGCCGTGCCTCCCCTTGTGAACGGTTTCACAGGAGTGACAATGAAGACACTGATCTTGGGTGCCGGCTATGCGGGTCTCGCAGCTGCCACCAAACTGAAGCCCACCGAGGGCCTCGACGTTACGCTCATCGAGCAAAACCCCTTCCACACCTTCGAAACCCGTCTGCACGAAGCAGCGGCACACAATACCCAGGTGACCCTCCCCATCGCACCCCTGCTGCGTGGAACCGGAGTCGAACTGGAGCTTGCCAAGGTCCTCTCTGTGGACCTCGACAAAAAAGAAGTGACCACCGACAAAGGCCAGACCCTGTCTTACGATGCCCTCGTGATCGGTCTCGGAAGCGTCACCAACTTCTACCGCATTCCCGGTCTTGCTGAATATGCCAGCGAACTCAAGCGCCTCGAAGACGCCGAAGAGATCTACGCCTGGATCAACAAGGCCCACCTTCCCACCTACACGGGAAGCCGCAACATCGTCATTGGTGGAGCAGGTCTGACCGGGGTGGAGCTTGCCACCGAAGTGGCCCAGCGCACTGATTACCTTTCCAAGCAACTGGGCACCGAAAAACTCACCATTTACCTGGTGGAAGCCGGTCCCAAAATCCTGCCCGTACTGGAAGACGACCTGCGCAACAAAGCCATGAAAACCCTGCTGGACTACGACATCAAAGTGCTGACCGGACACCGCGTCATGAAGGCCACCGAAGACACCGTGACCATTCAGGCCGAAGGTCAAGAGCCTCAGGTGATCAGCTCTGGCAAAACCATCTGGACCGGTGGCATTCAGGCTCAGGACATCGTCAAAGGTGAAAAACTGCAACGTGGTCCTGCCAACCGCATCGTCGTGGACGCCACCCTGCGCATCGCTGAGTACCCCGAAGTCTTCGTGGTTGGCGACATGGCTCTGGGCAAAAACCAGGAAGGCAAACCCGTTCCCACCACTGCCCAGCACGCCGGTCAGCAAGGCCGCACCACCGGTCGCAACCTGATGCGTCTGGCCAAAGGCCGCGAACTGGTTGAATACGAACCCACCACCCTCGGTGAATTTGTGTCCCTCGGCGGCCTGATGGCTGTGGGCTGGATGAAACTCCCCTGGAACCAGAAACTCAAACTCTCTGGCGGTCTGGCCCACATGATGAAAAAAGCCAGCGAATGGCGCTGGAGAGAGAGCATCTCTTAAGTTTTCCTGAGAACCGAAGCCGCTGCCTTGTGCAGCGGTTTTTGTGTTTTATGGCATTTGACAGAAGAATAAAAGGATGTCTCAAAGGGTTTCTTGAAATAGGAGGATTCTCCTGCAACCTCCTATTTCACGGATAAACGCAGCAGATCACAAAGTTGCACTTCAGGTGCACGATCCTCTACTTTTTCTTTTGCCCTGAGACCTTACACTGCATCCATGAAAAGGCTTTGGATGGGACTTCTGATGGGCAGCACGGCTCTGGCTGCCCCCGAGCAAGTTTTCCTTGATGGGGTGCGGCACGAGTACCAGAGGCTCAACAACTGCGGCCCAGCCACCCTTGGGATGGCCCTGAGTTACTTTGGAAGTGGCCTCACCCAGTACCAGATTGCCCCGAGCATCAAGCCCAACAAAGCCGACAAGAACGTTTCTCCAGCAGAAATCAAAAATTACGTGCGCAAGCAGGGTTTCAAAATCCATGAAGGGGTGGCTGGGAACGCTGGCACCCTGAAGAACCTGCTGGCTGCAGGATATCCGGTGATGGTGCAAACCTGGATGGACCTCCCAGAGGAAGGCGGAATGGGCCATTACCGTCTGGTGCTTGGTTTTGACGATAAAGCTGGAGTTTTCCGGGCTTACGACTCTTATCTGGGCACCAAACTGGCCCACAGCTATGCCCGATTTGATCGGGACTGGCAGGTGTTCAACCGCACCTATCTGGTGGTCTATCCAGAAAACAAATCCAGCGAAGTGGAAAGCCTGCTGGGACCCCGCACCAGCACCCCATGGATGTTGAAAAAATCATTGCAGGTGGCCCAGCAAGAAACCCAGCAGGCTCCCAAAAATGCTTATGGATGGTTCAACCTTGGGACCACCCTGACCCGTTTGAACAGCCCCAGAGCGGCAGTCAAAGCTTTCGATCAGGCCCGCAAGCTGGGGTTGCCCTGGCGGATGTTCTGGTACCAGTTTGAGCCTCTGGAAGCCTATTATCAGGTTGGACGTTACAGCGATGTGGTCAAGCTCAGTTCGGATGTCCTGAGAAATGCTCCGGACCATGAAGAAGCCTATTACTGGCGAGGCCGTGCCAGAGGCCAACTCGGGCAGGGTGCGCAGGCCCGCACCGATCTGCAAAATGCCCTGAAGTACCGTCCCAATTTCAGGGAGGCCAGAGAGGCACTGTCCAGATGGGGAAAAAGTTGAAGGCTGTTGCCCTGCTTCACCGTGCTATAGTTTCAGCAAATGTTTTCCCGAGGAGTTCCCATGCGCGTATTGATCACCGGACGGAATGGCACACTGGGCCCTGTGGTGGCCCGGTTTTTTGAATCTCAGGGAGCAGAAATTCTGGGTTGGGACCGCCAGAGTGTGAGTCCAGAGGACCTGACGGCTTCTGAAATCCACCTGCAATCTTTGAACCCACAGGCCATTGTCCATCTGGCAATGGGCAGTGAAAACTGGGCGGCTTTGCTGGCTGGGCATGCTGCACAGCAGCAGATTCCTTTTGTTTTCACCAGCACTGTGATGGTGTTTGATGATGTGCCCGACGGTCCCCACCATCCGCAGGATCCCAGAACTGAAAAAGATGGCTATGGTACGTATAAGGTGCGTTGTGAGGATGCCATTTTGCAGGCGAACCCCCAAGCCAACATCGCCCGGATTGGCTGGCAAATTGACCCTTCAGGACAGGGAAACAACATGCTGGCCCATCTGGACCAGTGGCAGGAACGTGAAGGAAAAATTGAAGCCAGCACCCTCTGGAAGCCTGCCTGCTCTTTCATGGAAGACACCGCAGAAAGCCTCTGGAAGCTCATCCAGATGGATCAGGGCGGGGTGTACCATCTGGACGGCAATGCCAGAGATGGCTGGACGTTTGATCAGGTGGTTCTGGCCCTCAAACACAAATTTGATCGCAATTGGGATGTGGTGCCCATCGAGGGATACCGTCATGACCAGAGGCTGGCAGGCCATGAAGGGCTGATCCGACCTCTGGAAGACCGATTGGGTTGACCCGTCGGACATTTTGAGTGATTCCAAAGTTTTCAGTCATGAAGTCTGCAGACTGGATTCACAATTTCCAATAGCATTTCCGAAATTCTTCGGATAGGATGTTAACACCACAAACGATTTCCCGAATTGGGCTAGGTGTATGGGCGGCATCCCTGATCTCACCTGAGCCAAAAGCGTTATACTTGCCTGCAATATGAGTGACGCGTTCCAGTACAAATTCGGCAAAGAAGGCATCACCTACGACGACGTCCTGCTTGTCCCCAGGTACTCCGAAGTGCTTCCCAATCAGGTGAGCGTGAAAACACGCCTCACCAAAAACATCACGCTGAACATTCCCTTGATCAGCGCCGCGATGGACACCGTGACCGAAACCCAGATGGCCGTCACCATGGCCAGAGAGGGTGGCATCGGGGTGATCCACAAAAACATGCCCATCCACGATCAGGCCGAGATGGTTCGCAAGGTCAAACGCTCTGAAGCGGGCATGATCACCGATCCCATCACCCTGCCCATCACCGCCACCGTCGGAGACGCAGAAAAACTGATGGGTGAATACCGCATCTCTGGTGTGCCCATTGTGGAAGACAATGGCAAACTGATCGGGATCATCACCAACCGTGACATGCGGTTCGTCACCGATTACAGCCTGTCGGTTTCGGATGTGATGACCAAAGAGAACCTCGTGACCGTTCCCGTGGGCACCACCCTCGAACAGGCCGAGCAAATCTTCAAGCAGCACCGCATCGAAAAACTGTTGGTGGTGGATGAAAGCTTCAAACTGACCGGCCTCATCACCATCAAAGACATCATGAAAAAGATCAAGTACCCCCATGCGGCCAAAGACAAATATGGTCGCTTGCTGGTGGCTGCCGCCATCGGGGTCAGTCCAGATGTTGAAGAGCGTGCTGCCGCTCTGGTGGCTGCAGGTGCAGACGTGCTGGTGCTGGACAGTGCCCACGGGCACTCTAAAGGCATCATTGACGTGCTGAAAATGATCAAGGCCCGCTTTCAGGTGGATGTGATTGCAGGCAACGTGGCCACCGCAGAAGGCACGCTGGACCTGATCAAGGCCGGTGCAGACGGTGTGAAAGTTGGGATTGGACCCGGCAGCATCTGCACCACCCGGGTGGTGACTGGTGTGGGGGTGCCTCAGGTCAGTGCCGTGTTTGAAGCTGCACAGGCTGCTCTGGAGCATGGGGTTCCGATCATTGCAGACGGTGGCATCAAGCAAACCGGAGATGTGCCCAAAGCCATCGTGGCCGGAGCCAGCGTGGTCATGATGGGCAGCATGCTCGCCGGAACCGACGAAGCTCCCGGCGAACTGATCCTGCGTGAAGGCCGCCGCTTCAAAACCTACCGGGGCATGGGCTCTGAAGGGGCCATGAACAAAGGTTCCAGCGACCGCTACTTCCAATCTGGAACCAAAAAATTCGTTCCAGAAGGCATCGAAGGCATTGTGGCCTACAAAGGCTCTGCTGGAGAAGTGATCTATCAGGTGGTCGGCGGTCTGCGTGCAGCCATGGGGTACTGTGGTGCGCCTGACATCGAGGCCCTCAAACGGGATGCCCAGTTTGTCCGCATCACCATGGCCGGTCTGATCGAATCCCACCCCCACGATGTGACGATCACCAAAGAGTCGCCGAATTACAGCAAGTAAAAGAAACAGCCGGGCGAAGCCCGGCTGTTTCTTTGCTGAGTGCCAAGGGCCGAGGGCAAAAAAGCTTTGGCTAAAGCATAGAGGGCGAGGCATGCCTCGCCCCTACAGGATGTTGTTCGAGATGCCTCCCATTGGGCGTAGCACGCTACGCCCCTACAGCTTCCCTTGACCTTTTCTGACGGGTACAGCAGGATGCTCTCGGCTCTCGGCTCTCGGCTCTCGGCTCTCGGCTCTCGGCAAAAGGGCGAGGCACGCCAAGCCCTACACTTGCCCATTGGTAACCCAGATCCTTTTTCCCCTCCCCCCATCCGGGTTATGACATACCCCATGAGCCAGCTTTTTTCTCCCATCACCTTTCAAGGCGTCACATTGAAAAACCGCATTGCCGTCAGCCCGATGTGCCAGTACAGCTCAGAAAACGGTTATCCCACCGACTGGCATCTGGTGCACCTCGGGTCTTACGCTTCTGGCGGAGCAGGTCTGGTGATCATGGAAGCCACCGCGGTGGTGCCAGAGGGCCGCATCAGTCCGCTGGACATGGGCATCTGGGAAGACGGACAGGCAGAAGCCCTGAGCCGGATTGTGCAGTTCATCAAAGGACAGGGCTCGGTGGCCGGAATTCAGTTGGCCCACGCCGGGCGCAAAGCCGGTACACGTTCCCCATGGGACTCTGGGAAAGGGGTGCTCACTCCAGAGGAAGGCGGCTGGGAGGTGGTTGGCCCAAGTGCGTTGCCGTTTACGGATGGCTGGTTGGTGCCCCATGAATTGACCATCCCAGAGATTCAGGACCTCAAAGACAAATGGGTGGAGGCAGCGCTGCGTGCAGTCAAAGCTGGGTTCGAGGTGCTGGAAATCCATGCTGCACACGGTTACCTCCTGCACGAGTTCCTGTCTCCCATCAGCAACCACAGGACCGACCTGTACGGCGGGCCTCTGGAAAACCGTATGCGTTTGCTGCTGGAAATCACTCAGGCCATCAAAGCAGCCATTCCACAAGAGCTTTCGCTCTGGGTGCGCATCAGTGCCACCGATTGGGTGGAAGGAGGCTGGACGGCAGAGGAGAGCGTGGAACTTTCCCGTCATCTTAAAGAAGCTGGAGTGGACCTTGTGGACTGCTCTACAGGCGGCAACGTGATGGGTGCAAAAATCCCGGTGGGTCCTGGTTATCAGGTGCGTTTTGCCGAACAGATCAAGCGCGAGGTAGGCATCCCCACAGGTGCTGTTGGCATGATTTCTGAACCCGAGCAAGCCGAGCAAATTTTGGTGACAGGTCAGGCCGATGTGGTCTTGCTGGCTCGGGCTTTCCTGAGGGATCCACACTGGCCCCAGAGGGCTGCCAAAGCGCTTGGTCTGAAGCCCGATGTGCCCAAGCAGTATGGTCGGGCATGGTGAATGCTGAGGGCCAAGAGCATAGGACCGAGGGCTTATAAAGCTTTGGCTAAAGCACAGAAGGCGAGGCACGCCTCGCCGCTACATTTTTCCTTGACCCTCTCTGGTACGTATTGCAATATGCTCTCGGCAAAAGGCAAGGCACGCCCTCTAAAATCTTCTGTCAAAATGGTTTACCCATCATGCAAGTGGTCTACCCATCCACATGTCTGACACACAATTTAAACCGGGTTTAAGGTTATCATGAATGTATGTTGAAGTACCTTCGTGAACCCATCAATGCCATCACCCACTGGGTGGGGGCGGGTAAAGCTGTCATCCTGACGGTCCTGTTGTGCATCTTTGCCTACAAGGGAGGGGTTCACTGGTGGCCGTTCCTGATTTTCGGGCTCAGCATGTTCTTGCTGTATCTGGCCAGCGCTTCGTACCACACCTTTCATGTCAAAGAAAAAGTGCTGCTCTGGCTCAGGAAACTGGACCACAGTGCCATTTTTGTGCTGATTGCAGGCAGTTATACCCCCATTGCGATGCTGGCTCTGGATGGCCCCTGGAGGCTCTGGACCATGGTCATTGTGTGGGGGGTGGCTCTGGCCGGAGTGACCCTCAAGCTGATCACCATGAAACTGCCCCGCTGGGTGTCCACGGTGCTGTATCTGGCCATGGGCTGGATGAGCGTGTTCCTGATGCCCCAGTTGCTGGCCCAGTTTTCCTGGCCCCCTCTGGTCTGGCTGGCCATTGGTGGGGTGTTTTACTCGATTGGAGCGGTGATTTACGCCACCAAGCGCCTGAATCCCATTCCCGGAGTCTTTGGTTTCCACGAAATCTGGCACCTGTTCGTGCTGGGTGGAACGGCGAGCCACGCAGTGACCATGTTTTACCTGACCCGAGTGGTTTAATCCCCCTGTTGCGCGTTTCACTTGCAACTGTCCCCCTTGATCAGGGGGACAGCTTCGAGCTTGCGAGAAGCAGGGGGTAAAGGTTACTGCTGGGTCAAAGCTGCGTAAGCCTGCAGTTTTTGCAGGGCCTCACCAGAGTCCAGCACTTCAAAAGCTTTCTGAATACCAGCCTGAATGGAGTCCTGCTGACCAGAGACATAAAGGGCAATTCCGGCGTTTAAAGCCACAATGTCCCGCTGCGCCTGTGTGCCCTGACCTCCGAGCACAGCTCTGGTGATTTCTGCATTGTGCTGGGCGTCTCCGCCCTGAATTTCGGTTTTGCCTGCGCAACGCAGGCCCACACTCTCGGGTTCGAGGGTGTATTCGTGGATTTCACCGTCTTTGAGTTCGGCCACAAGGTTGGGACCGCAGGTGGTGAACTCATCGAGGCCATCCCCATACACCACGATGCCCCGTTTGAGCCCGAGTTTTTGCAAGACCTGAGCAAACACTGGCACCAGATGAGGGCTGGACACCCCGACCACCTGATGGGTGGGCCGGGCCGGGTTGGTGAGGGGACCCAGCAAATTGAATACCGTCCTGACCCCCAGTTCTGCACGCACAGGGGCAGCAAAACGCATGGCTGGATGGTAACTTCGGGCGAACAGGAAACCCACACCCACCGTGTTGATGGCTTTCTCAATGGTCTCCGGGGAAGCGTTCAGGTTCACGCCGCACGCCTCAAGCAGATCGGCACTGCCAGATTTGCTGGAAGCTGCGCGGTTCCCGTGCTTTGCCACGGTGACCCCTGCTGTGGAGACCACAAAAATGGTGGTGGTGGAAATGTTGAAGGGGTTTTCGCTGTCTCCACCAGTGCCCACAATGTCCATCACCAGCGGGGCTTTCACCTTCACGGGGATGGCGAGTTCGCGCATGGTGGAGGCAAAACCTGCGATTTCCTCGGGGGCCTCGCCGCGCACCCTGAGCGCTGCCAGAGCGGCGGACAGGCGCACCGGGCTCACCTGATCGCTCATCACCTGCCGCATGAACTGTGCGGCTTCATCGAAAGTCAGGACCTGACCGGACAACAGTTTCTGAAGCATGAAAGACCTCAATTGATTTTAGGGCTCGGGGTGGGGGGTGGGAAGGTGAGGGCTAGATGGTGGGTTTGGGGCTGCGCAAAAAGGAAAGCCGAGAGCCGAGGGCAAACATAAAGCCTTTGCTCTGGCTTTTCGGGCGCAGCACGCTGCGCCCATACATTGAATTCCCTTGACCATTTTCTGGACGCACAGCACGATGCCCTCGGCTCTGGGCCCTCGGCAAGGGGCGAGGCATGCCTCGCCCCTACTCCCCTCAATACGGATCATCCAGAAAATTCTTCAGCATCTGGTGCCCATGCTCACTGGCAATGGACTCCGGGTGAAACTGCACCCCATGCATGGGGTAGGTTTTGTGGCGCAGGGCCATCAGGGTTTTGCTGCCGTCCACCTCGGTGGTCCATGCGGTGGCTTCAAGGACCTCGGGGAGGTCTTCGACGACCAGAGAGTGGTAGCGGGTCACCTGAATGTTGTCCGGGATGCCGTCAAAAAGACCCTTCTGGTTGTGCTCGATGCGTGACATTTTGCCGTGCATGATGTGTTTGGCGCGCACCACACGCCCACCAAAGGCCTGTCCCATGCTCTGGTGTCCGAGGCATACCCCGAGGATCGGGATTCTGGAAGCGTAGGTCTCAATGACCGGGATGCTGAGTCCGGCTTCGCTGGGGGTGCAGGGACCGGGGGAGATGATGATGCGGTCGGGTGCCAGTTTTTCGATGTCGGAAAGCTCGAACTGGTCGTTTCTCCAGACGTCTGCTTCAATGCCAAATTCCCCGAGGTATTGCACGATGTTGTAGGTGAAACTGTCGTAATTGTCGATGACCAGCACTTTCATGGTTTACACCTCTACCTTGTAGTTGAGCATCAGGTCTGCGCCGTTTTTGCCCCGGATGCCCCAGTTGACTCTGGGCGTTTCAATCAGGATCACTTCCACATCTTGCCGTGTGACCCCGACCTCTTCCAGTTCGATGAAAAGCTGTTCGATGAGCAGGCGTTTGGTGCTTTCGCTGCGCCCCTCAAACATGTGGATTTCAAGATCAAGGTATTTCTCGCTTCTGTCCTCGGGATGGATGAAAAAGCCTTCTTCGAGGGGAAAGAAACGCTGGAATTTCTTGTCCAGAGGATATTGCAGGGCTTTCACCACGGCTTTATGGATGGCTTCAGAGAGGACCTCTTTGTTGGCCATCAGAAAAGCTTGGTGTCCATAGATCTTGATGTTGGCCATCAGAGCCCTTTTTCTGCCATTTCCACGGCGCGTTTGAGGGCTGCAGATTTGTTCATGGTTTCGAGATACTCAAACTCGGGGTCGGAGTCTGCCACCACGCCACCTCCAGCTTGAATGTGCACTTTGCCGTTGGCAATCACTGCGGTCCTGAGGGTGAGGGCCATGTCCATGCTGCCGTTCAGGGCAATGTATCCGAAAGAACCCCCATAAGGGCCTCTGCGCACAGGTTCCACCTCTTCAATGATCTCCATGGCCCGGATTTTGGGTGCTCCAGAGAGCGTTCCCATGGGCAGGGTGGAGGCCAGAGCATGCAGTGGGGTTTTGCCTTCAGCCAGTTCGGCTTCGACAGTGGAAACGATGTGCATCACATGGCTGTAACGCTCCACGCGGAAGGCGTCTTTCACTTTCACCGAGCCGTATCTGGCGACCCGTCCCAGATCGTTGCGCCCGAGGTCCACCAGCATCAGGTGCTCGGCGCGTTCTTTCTCATCGGCCAGCAGTTCCTGTTCCAGAGCGAGGTCTTCCTCTGGGGTGACGCCGCGTTTGCGGGTTCCTGCAATGGGCATGGTGGCGATGGAGACCCCATCACTCTTGCAGAGGCTCTCTGGACTGGAGGCCACCAGGGTTACATTGGGGAACTGAATGAATCCGAGGTAAGGGCTGGGATTCACAGACCGCAGGGCACGGTAAATGGCAAAAGGATGGGTGGTCAGTTTTGCAGAGAACCGCTGAGAAGGCACCACCTGAAAAGCGTCTCCGGCGTGGATGTACTCGACGCACTTCTCCACGGCTTTCATGTAATCTTCTTTGGTGAAATTGCTTTCCCACACGGCATGCTCTGGAGCGGGTTCACTGCCGGGCACAAAAGACAAGGGCGCGCGGAGTTTCTTGACCAGATCATCCAGCACGCCCTGCGCTTCTTCTTCGTTTTCCCGCACCGTCACCACAAAAAGCCGGTGCTTGACGTGGTCAAACACCACCACGGCATCCGGCACCATGAACTCCACATCGGGCAGGTTCAGTTCGTCGGGATTGGTCTCTGGGAGTTTTTCGTACAGGCGGATCACATCGTAGGAAGCGTAACCCACCGCTCCGCCCACGAAAGCAGGCAGGCCATTTGGAACCTGAATCTCAGGGTGGATGGTTTTTTCATAGAGCAAGGCCAGAGGGTCCTGCACAAACAGGGTTTCATTCCCAAAAGCCCCCTCCAAGGTGACGTTGTGCCCACGGGCAATGAATTTTCCCTGTGCACCCACACCCAGAAAGGAATAACGGGCGCTGCGTTCGCCGCCTTCAACGCTTTCCAGAAGGAAGCTGTGGGTGCTGCCCGAGGCCACTTTCAGGTAAGCACTGACGGGTGTTTCAAGATCGGCATGGATTTCCCGGTAATACACTTGCATCTTCTTCCTCCCAGAACACCTTCAAACGAAACCCCCGAGGTCTGTTTCCTCGGGGGTAAGAGCAAAAGCCTGACGTCCTCCCGAGTTCAGGGAGTCCACCACCAGTTGGCTTTCGCAGTATGGCTTAACATCTTGGCTTCAAGGTTACCTGACCTGAGAGGTTTTTCGCAAGGGTTGTATAAGCCGAGGGTCTGATGCCGAGGGCAAACAATGGCCAAGGCAGAAGGCAGAAGGCAGAAGGCAGAAGGCAGAAGGGTAGATGCCGAGGGCCCAGAGCCGAGGGCCGAGGGCAAAAGAACTTCGGCAAAAGCATTGCAGTGCGAGGCATGCCTTCTTTTGCAAAATGAGGGAGCGCAATTTGGTCCCTCTGCACGCTCGCCCCTACAATTCCCCTTGACCACTTTTTTTTACGGAAGATCACGATGCTCTCGGCTCTGGGCCCTCGGCCCTCGGCAACTGGGCAATGCTGGTCAAGCCCTCAAACCGCCTTCAGCCTTCTGCCTTCAGCCAAGTACAATGACCCTATGCCAAAGAACTGGGTGTCCGCCAAAGAGCTGTTCGCCAAGGTGTTCGAGCCAAAACTGCGCATCATTGATGTGCGGTCCAACCTGATGGACCACCATTACGGGGCCACCAAATATGCAGAGGGGCACCTGCCCAACGCGGTGCGCCTTGATCTGGAACACGATCTCTCGGGCCCCAAAAGCAAGCATGGGGGCCGCCATCCTTACCCGAGTGTGCAGCACATCAAACAGGTGTTTGAGCACATTGGGGTCAGTGACGGAACCCGTGTGGTTGCCTATGACGATGCTGGAGGCATGTTTGCAGCCCGTGTCTGGTGGCTGCTCAAGTACATCGGCCATGAAAATGTGCAACTGCTGGATGGAGGCATTCAGGCGTGGCTGGAAGCCGGGTTTTCTCTGGAAACCAAGGTTCCCAGTTTTGCCAAAGGCAAGCTGACAGGCACCCCCCGTTCAGAATTGCTGGCCAGTGTGGAGGAGGTCCGTACCGTCAAAGACCGTTCGGATGTCCTCCTGATTGATGCCAGAGCCCCTGAGCGCTACCGTGGCGACATCGAACCCATCGACCGCATTCCTGGCCACATCCCCGGAGCCATCAACCGTCCCTTTGGAAAAAACCTCGACAACGGCAAATTCAAAAGCCTTGAAGCCTTAAAGGAACAGTATCAGGACCTGACAGGACCAGAGGAAAAAATCCTGTACTGCGGCTCTGGGGTCTCTGCAGCCCACAATGCATTGGTGTTCCATGAACTTGGGATTCCTCACCGTCTGTATGCTGGATCGTACTCTGACTGGGTCAGTTACCCCGAGCATGACGTGGAAACTGGAGAAGCCACTCTGGACCGTTCACAGGTTCCCGTCGACAGTTGACAGACAGAAGTAGAGGAGAAGGATTGGGTCAGCAGCAAAGGCTTTTTTGACCTTCTACCTTCCGCTTTCTGCCTTCGACACCCTCCCCTGTAACCCCCAACACTCCCCATCCACCCCCCAAACTGCATATGATGGTTCCATCTTGGAGGCCACATGAACGTCATTGTCATCGGTGCAGGACTGGCAGGACTCACTGCTGCACGCATTCTGAAAAGGGCAGGAAAGCAGGTCACGGTGCTGGAAAAATCCAGCGCAATTGGAGGTCGGGTTCGCACTTCTGTCGAACAGGGTTTCACCATCGACCACGGATTTCAGGTGCTGTTCACTGGATATCCTGCCGTGAAACGCAACCTCAATCTGGAAGCGCTGGATTTGCGGTATCTGGAACCCGGAGCGGTCATCCGTTCACAGTCTCAGGTGAGTGTGGTTGGAGATCCCCTCCGGCTTCCAGCAGATGCCCTCAAAAGCCTCCAGAGCCCCCACCTGAACCTCAAAGACAAAACACTGGTGCTCAAACTCAGTCTGGACATCGGACAGGGAGAGGTGCACCGCTTTTTCCGTGAACCGGAAACCTCCACCCTGACTTTCCTGCAGGATTTTGGTTTCAGCGAAAGTGCAATTGAAGCTTTCTTCAAGCCTTTCTTTGGGGGCATTTTCCTGAAGCGTGACCTGGCCACATCCAGCAGGCTTTTCAAGTACTACTACCGCATGATGCTCTCTGGACAGGTGGCGATTCCCAGAGAAGGCATGCAGGCCATCCCCGAACAACTTGCCAGAGGACTGAACGTCAAACTGAACACCACCGTCACGGCTCTGGAATCTTCCGGCCACAGTGTGAAGGTCTACACCCCTGAAGGAACGCTGGAAGCCGATCAGGTGGTGGTGGCCACCGATCCACCAGAGCTTCGCAGGCTCGTGGGTGCAAAAACCCCTCAAGGGCATGTGGGCAGTTCTTACGTGTATTTCTCCAGCGAGACCTTGCTGGACCAGAGCCGCAAACTGATCCTCGCTTCTGATGAGGGGGTCATCAACAATGCCCTCTGGCTGTCCAATGTGGGACCTTACGCTCCCAATGGCAAACATTTGCTGAGTGTGTCGGTGCTCAGGGCCAACTTTGACAACGACAACCTGATGCTCTCCAGCGTCCTGCAAGAACTGGAGCACTGGTATGGGGTTCAGACCGGAGAACTGAACGTGGTCAAAATCCAGCACATTGCTTACGGCCAGTTTGCACAGGATGTCGGCTTCATGGACCACTTGACCCCCATGAAATCCCCTCTGGAAAGGGTCTGGATTGCTTCAGAGGCCACCCGCCTGAGCAGCATTCAGGGGGCCATGGAAAGCGGAGAGCAGGCAGCAGCAGCGATTCTGGGAGACATTCAGGCGCTCTCCAGACCAATGGGGGGGTAAGGGCCGAGGGCTAAAAAAGCTTTGGCTGATGCATAGAGGGGCGAGGCATGCCTCGCCCCTACAGTTCCCCTTGACGATTTTCTGGACGTACAGCATGATGCTCTCGGCTCTCGGCTCTCGGCTCTCGGCTCTCGGCTCTCGGCTCTGTCTTGGCCCCACTACGCGCTCACTGGACGGCCAGTTTCGCGCTGGGCCGCTCGGCTCTCGGGCGAGGCACGCATTGCACTCTACAACTGCCCGACCCTTTGTATCCCCCACTGCAAATTCATCGAACCCATCCAGAAACCCTCTACCCTGAAACCATGAACATGAAAAACTTATGTCTGGTCCTGTTGTGTGTGTCCACCCTGGTGGCGTGCAAGCGTGCCGAAGAAAACCAGAGCAACAACGCAACCCAACCCAACGCAAACCAACCCCTCAACCCTGTGCCCCAGAGCACCGATGTGAGCAAGCTCTCTGGTCCTGCGAAAGTCTCTGGTGAGTTCCTGAAGTCCCTCCAGTCAGGCAACCTGTCTCAGGCCGTGGACCGCATGAGCGAATGGAACACGGCACAGAATGCCATTTACAGTGCCTTGCTGGACAACAACAGCCTTTCAGAAGCCTTATACGGCAAACTGGCCTTCACAGTGGGCAGCACGCAAGTGCAGGGGGACACCGCTGTGGTGAACCTCAAACTGTCCAATGTGCACCTTGCCAAGGGGTTGGCCCAGAAGTGGACCTCTGCAGTGACCCGCAATTTGCCTGCAGTGCTCTCTGGACAAACCACCCCAGAGCAGGTGTTGCAGGACATCATCAACGATGCCAGCAAGGACACCAAACTGGAGCGTTTCGATTACACCGGAAAAATGAACCTCAAGAAAGTGCAAGGGGTCTGGAAAATTCAGCCAGATGCAGACCTGCTGAACACCATCTCGGCGGATCTGGTCAAGCCCATTCAGAACTTTCTGGGACGGTTTGGCAACGCGCAGTGAGGTTGAGGGCAGCAGAAGGGGTTGCATCATCTGCAACCCTCTTGCTGTTGACTGTGAACTGCAAACTGTGAACTCTTGATCGGTTTGCCCGACCCGAGGCAAAAATGTTAGATTCTGGACCATGCTCCTTGAACTCGCTCAAAAACAGGCCCGTTTGCTGGCCGAATACTGCATGAATGCGCAGGAAAACGAAGCCATCCTGATTCAGGGAAACACCCATGCTTTGCCAGTGCTGGAGGCCCTTCACCGTGAAATCCTGAAAAGGGGTGCCCGACCTGTTCTGAAGCTGGAATTCCCTTACCAGATTGCAGAATTTGCAGAACATGCCAGCGATGCTGTGCTGGCCAGTCTGGCTCCGGGCGCCATGGAAGAGATGCAAGGCATTGCTGGATCTGTGCGGATTGACGCTCCGTTGCCCCCCAGAAAATCCGGACGTCCAGAGCGGATGCAGCGCTGGAGCCAGACCCTCAACCCTCTGGCTGAACTGCGCAGACAGAAAAAATGGTGCATTTCCTTGTTTCCCACAGAATATGCCGCAGAATCCGCAGGAATGTCTTTCGATGATTACCAGCGTTTCGTGCTGCAAGCCATGTTTCTGGACCATGAGGATCCCGTGCAGAAGTGGGCAGAGGTGCGCGAAAGACAGGCGCAACTGATTGAACGTCTGAAAGTGGCTTCAGAAATCCGCATTGTGAATGCCAACACCGACCTGACCCTGAACGTCAAAGACCGCGTCTGGGCCAACAGCGATGGGAAACGCAACATGCCCAGCGGCGAAGTGTTCACCGGGCCTCTGGAAACCAGTGCCAATGGACACATCTATTACGACTTGCCCACCCTGTATCAGGGCAGGGAAGTGCAAGGCATTCACCTGACCTTCGAAAATGGCAAAGTGGTGGAGGCCAGAGCCGATGTGGGCAACGACGTGCTGCAGGCCGCCCTTGAGGTGGATGCAGGGTCACGTTACCTCGGGGAGATTGGGATTGGCACCAATTACGGCATCCAGACCCCCAGCAAAAACATCCTTTTCGATGAAAAAATCGGCGGAACGGTGCACCTTGCGGTGGGCAGCAGTTACCCCGAGACGGGTGGCCTCAACCAGAGCAGCATCCACTGGGACATGATTTGTGATTTGCGCTCTGGCGGAGAAATTCTGCTGGATGGGGAAGTGTTTCAGCGGGATGGGGTGTTCGTTTAAGGAAACAGAGAATCTCAGCAAACCCATCCAAGAAACCAAAAAAATGAGAACCACAGCATGTGCTGTGGTTCTCTCATTGTGAATCGCCCGGGCTTAGAGGTCGGTTTTGAGGGTGCTGGCGACTTTGAAGCGCACTTTTTTCCCTGCGGGAATGGTGATGCGCTCGTTGGTGCCGGGACGCACGCCCTGACGCTCGGCGGTCTGGGTCACACTGAAGGTGCCCAAGCCGGGGAGGCCGACGCTTTTGCCGGTTCTGAGGGCTTCAACAACACTGTCCAGCAGGGCGCTGATTGCTTCCCCTGCTTGTTTCTTGTTGAGGTTGGTTTTGGAAGCCACCAAATCAACGAGCTGGGTCTTAGCAATTTTTTCTGCCATGTCGACTCCTAAGAAACTGAATTTTTGAGCTTTGTGGTTGGCTCACATTGGAATATAGCACATTTTTGCCGTTGGGTACATCAATTTCGGAGCCTCGGGCGGGTGCAAAAACGACGTTTTTCGTTACATCGCCTCAAAAGCCAACTGGCTCCAACTTTCGAGTGCATCGAATAAATCGCGAATCTGCTGTCTGGAACGCATTTCTCCATGCAGCTTCTCGGTTTCGCGCACCAGAGGGGCATTTTCGGATTGGGCGCGGTACAACAAACCCACGTGCACCCGAGAGACCGGGGTGTCGTCCATCAGGATCATGCCCAGCAACTCCAGATGGGTGATGTTGGCCTCAATTTCCTCTTCAAGCTCCCTTTGCAAGCCTGCCTGAATGGGATCTTCGGCCCCATCAATGGGGTTGATGTGCCCTCCCACCCCGAGGGTGGACTTCAGGTGAAGCCTCTGGTCTCCTCCTGCTTTGGTGCGGTGCATCACCAGCATTTGACCGTCATGCTCTGTGATCACATAAGGAATCACCTGACGGTGGGTTTCGTCCTGCTCAGCCTCCTCTCTGGGCAGAAAGACCCCACGGGTGGACAGCAGGGTATACAGCTCTGGGGTGACCGGCTGGAGTTGGCTGGAAGGGGCGGGCAACAGGACAGTGGGGACAGCGTATACGTATTCCATCTCGGGGTATTTTAACGGAAGGGGCTTTGCCCCGCCGAGGGCAAAAAAGCTTTGGCTAAAGCTTTTCGGAAAAACAAATCCCCTTGACTCGTTTTTATACGTATTGCAAGATGCTCTCGGCTCTCGGCTCTCGGCTCTCGGCTCTCGGCTCTCGGCTCTCGGCTCTCGGCTCTCGGCCTCAAGGCAATTTAATAACCCGTGCCGTCCCCTCCAGAGCATCAAACGTCCAGAGCTTCCCGACCAAGGGTGTCCCCAGTCCAGTCAGGATTTTCAGGGCCTCCAGAGCCATCATGCTGCCTGCGATGCCCAGCATGGGGCCAATGACGCCGATGGTGTCGCAGTTGTCTTGTGTTGGGGGG
>NZ_JQKG01000028.1 GCF_000745915.1 Deinococcus misasensis DSM 22328 | reverse complement strand
GAAGTCTCAGAAGTGGTGCATGAAGTGTGCATCAAAGGTCTTCCGGTGTGGGTTCAGGCCACCGTGAGTCTGGAGGGTGACAAGGTGATTGTGATTTCCAACGTTCCAGATGGCCTTTTGCTTGAACGTTATTTGAAAAGGTTCCGGATTGAATGTCTTTTCAAGAACCTCAAGTCTCTGGGTTTTCGGCTGGAGAACACCCACATGACGGATGCTCGGCACCTGGAACGTTTGGTGTGCCTACTGGCAGTGGTGTTCGTGTGGGCGGTGAAACTGGGCGAAAGGGTTCAGATTCCAAAAAAGAAGCATGGCCGGTTGGCCCGGAGTGTCTTCCGGGTGGGGATTTCTCTGCTGCTGGAGTTATTCAGGAAGCCATTTCTGGCTTTACAAGAAGGCCTTCAACTGTTATTTCCCAAACTTGTCGGGTACTGAGGTCTTTGGGTCTGGCTGTTTTCCAAGCAAAAGCCTCAAGGTGAGCTTTTTGCTGAAAGCTGAGGGCTGATCGCTGAACGCTTTTTAAAGCGACCTGCCAAAAGTCAGACTTGAGGCTGACCCTGCGGCTTTCAGAGGCATAAGCACTCTGGCGAATGGCAAAATCTTGTGATGGAGATAGAATCATTTTGATAAGTATCGAAAGGAATGAACATGCTCCAGAGCATCCACATCAAAAGTTTCCTGCTGTTGCAGCAACCGCAACGCCACCTGATCTTGCAAGCCTTGCAAGACGGTCCCCAAACCCTGCCTGAACTGGCTTCCCTGATGCACAACGAGCAGCAAGCCCTGCAACATCTGGACCGTTTGATGGGTGGAGGCGTGGTTCATCACACCGAGAACCAGTACGTGCTGCGTCCACAGGTGCTGGCAGACCTGCAAAAAGCTGCCCAACACCCATGGTTTGAAGAAAGTCCAGCCTTTTTCAAACTGCTGGACAGCACCTTCACCGAACAGGGCACCCTCAAAGCCCTGCCCGCCCAGAGCCAGAAGAAAAACCTGCTGTTGCAGCACCTTGCCCGCCTGTTTGACCCCCAAACCAAATACACCGAAAAAGCAGTCAATGAGACCCTGCTCGGGTTTGTGCGGGACGTGTTCATGGTCCGCAGAAGCCTGATTGACAGTGGTTTTCTGGAACGCACCCCGAGCGGAAGCCAGTACTGGAGACCCCATGACGCAAACTAGAAAATACAAAGGTTTCACCCCCACCATGGGCATCTGGATGGTCAAAAACCTCAAAAATGGCAAAGTCTGGCTTGGGGGCAGTGAGCATGTGCAGGCCAAACTGAACGGTTTCCAGTTTCAGCTCAAAATGGGCAGTTGCATGAACCGCACCCTGCAGCAGGAGTACAACCAGGACGGGCCAGAGCACTTTGTTTTCGAGGTGCTGGATGAACTGAAACCTGATCCCTCCAAACCCGAGGGTTTCGATTACCGTCAGGACCTTAAAGACCTGGAAGAGCTCTGGTTGGAAAAACTGCAGCCTTACGATCCCAACGGTTACCATCGACCCAAAAAAGCCTGAAGACAAACTGACCAAACGCCCAAGAAAAAATGATTCCTGAAAAGGCTTTTCGCTCACAGGTTCATCAGCTCTGCTTCCTACGCTGGATGCAGAGTTGTTTTTTGCATCTGATGATTCAAACCCCGGAGGTCCCAGCGTGGCCGAAATGAGAATGAAAAGGCATGGCGATCTGGACATTGACCACAACCCCAGACACAGTGAAACACAGTGGAAAGTGCAGCACATCGGATGGATCCTGATGATGTTGGTTCTGCTGGCAGGTTTGCTGGGTTTGCTTGGGCCGGGTCCCCTCAGCCACCGAACGTTGGAAAGGGAAAGTCTGGTTGTTCGGTATGACCATTTTTTGCATGTGGATACCCCCACCACCCTTGAGGCGAAAATGCAGCAGGATGCAGACAGTCCCACATTGCTGCTGGACCAGAGTTACCTGCAAGACTTCAAAATCGAGGACATCCACCCGGCCCCTGATCAGGTGTCGATTCAGGAAGGCAAATACCATGTCACGTTTCACCGCCTCACCCGTGGGGCCGTGATCCAGATGCATGTGATTCCCCAGCATTCTGGAGCCATTCAGGGAACCCTGCAACTCGAAGGCCAGAGCGACACCATTCCCATCAAACACTGGATTTACCCTTAAGGAGGGTTCATGGAACCGATTGTGCATGGTGCCATCCTGTATTTTTCATTGATGTTGATTTTCCGTGTCGCCGGAAAACGCAGTCTGGCCCAGACCACCACCTTTGATTTTGTGCTGCTGCTCATCATCAGTGAAACGGTGGACAACTATTTCATGAAGGAAGATTACTCGTTTGTGGGCGTGATTCTGCTGATCATGACCCTGATTGGCCTTGATGTGCTGCTTTCGATGGTCAAACAGAAATCCCCCCTGATCGAACGCTGGATGGACGATGTGCCCGTGATCCTGATTGATGACGGCAAAGTGCTGGAAGAACGCCTGAAAAAATCCCGCATCGACCTCTCAGACATCATGGAGAGTGCCCGCGCCACACAGGGTCTGGAGCGCATCGACCAGATCAAATACGCCATTCTGGAACGCTCTGGTTCCATCTCGGTGATTCCCAGAGAACCCTGACCCCATTCAAAAAGGAGCACCTGTGACCTCACCCATCCGTGATTTGCTGGCCCTGACCCTCGAAGTGAACCACCTGCAGAGCGCCTGTGATTTTTACCAGAAAGTGGTCGGTTTGACCTTGTTGCACCATGACCAGAGCCGCGGAACCTGCACCCTCGGATTCGGTTCTGGGCAAAAACTGCACCTCTGGATGCCCATCACCAGACAGCACAACCAGCCCAGACTGGCTGAACTGCGGGCCAGAGGAGGCACCCACGTCCACTGGGCCATGCAAATTCCCAGAGGCAGCCTGCAAAAAGCCAGAGAGCACCTCGGGAAATGCCATGTGGCATGGCAGGAGGTCAATCTGGCAGGCAAAGACCAGCCTGAAGACCTCGGGATTTACTTCTGGGACCCAGCGGGGCATGGTCTGGAACTCCGTGAAGTGGACTTGCAAGACGAGCGTTTCCCATTGCTGTCTCCCGGTCCAGTCAGAGACCACGGCATGCCTGTGATCGGCCTGCGTGAGGTGGCCCTCGCCTTCGAAGACTTTGAAGCCATGAAACAACGCCTTCCAGAGGTTTATGGGTTTGCTTTCCTGAAAGAGATGGAAGAACGCAATTTCGCCCAGTTCACCCTCGGGCCAGAACCTGAGCAAGACGGAATGTTCACTTGCAGAAGGTGGCTTTACTGCTGGGACCCTCAGGTGGGCATCGCAGACATGCTGGGCGGAGAACACGCCACCGTGCAATTCTGGGCCGATGTGGATGCAGTGGAGGCTCGGGTGAAAAAAGCTGGACTGCCCCACTTCAGGGATGAACAGGGTCTGGTGGTCCGTGATCCAGAAGGTCACGTTTTCGAGTTTGTGGAAGAGGTCCAGCCATGACCACGCAGACACCTTCTGTTTCCAGAGATGCCAGACTTTGGAGGGCTGGAGGGATCTGGTTGGGCATTGGACTGGGTGGTTTCTTCGATGGCATTGTGCTGCACCAGATTTTGCAGTGGCACCACCTGCTCAGCGAGCATTACCACCCCGACACCCTCCAGAACCTGCAAATCAACACCCTTGCAGACGGCTTTTTTCATGCCTTCACATGGATTGCCACGGTGATGGGTTTGTTTCGGGTCTGGAGCGGGACCCGAGGCCAGCACCCTGCATGGTCCACTCGGGTTTTCCTTGGGACTTTGCTGTTGGGATGGGGCGGATTCAATCTGGCAGAGGGCTTGATCAACCACCAGATTCTGGGCATCCACCATGTCCGTCCCGGTCCTGACTGGTTGGCCTACGACATTGGGTTTTTGGTTTGGGGCCTGTTGATGGTGGTGTGGGGGTGGCTCTGGATGCGGAGGGAGAACGTGTAGGGCGCAGCACGCTGCGTCCCTACAATACAAAACCCTTGGTCACTGGGCGAGGCATGCCTCGCCCCTACAAAGACAAAGCCCTTGGCTCCCAAACCAGAGCCTTAAGAAATCCGCGTGGCTCCGCTCTCCACTTTGTTCCCTCAGAGCAAAAACCGTATATGATAAGGAGAACGGGAGCTTTAGGGGTTGGGTGCATGGTCTGCCAGAACAGGCAGAAAATGCGGCCCAGGTCGTTTGTTTTTAGAACAAACAATGCTAAGCTAAAGAAACCTACCCCTACAGGAGTGAGTACCATGCGGTCAGAAACCCTAGACCTGAATGCCATTCGGATGCAGCACACCCTGATTCTGCTGCGCAAACTCTGGTACGAGGACATCTCCCGGGCAGAACTTTCTCGCCGGATCGGGTTGTCCAGAAGTGCCATCTCCAGCATCGTGTCTGAACTGCTCGATGTGAATCTGGTGCTCGAACTCGGCCTCGGGGCCTCACTGGGAGGCCGCAAACCCACCATCCTCAGGCTCAACGACCACGCTGCATACGTGCTGGCCGTGGACATCGGCAAACGCCACCTTGGGGTGGCCTTGCTGGACCTGCGCTGCAACCTCATCGAAGAAACCACCTGCACACACCATCGCGAATACACCCCTGAAGACACCTACGATGAACTCGAACAGGTCTTGCAGGGCTTTCGCAAAAAACACCCCGAGAAAGCAGACCGCATCGCCATGATCGGGGTCAGCATTGCCGGACCGGTCAACTACAAAACCGGACAGGTGATCCAGCCCCCCAACCTGCCGTCATGGAACAACGAACACGTGGCAGCCGCCATTTCCAAACGCTTTGGTATTCCCACCTTTGTGGACAACGATGCCAACCTTGGGGCTCTGGCAGAACTGCATTTCAGTGGCATCAGTGACCAGCACCTGATTTACCTGAAGTGCGCCACTGGCATTGGGGCAGGCATCCTCATTGATGGCAAGATTTACCGTGGGGTCTCGGGTGGGGCCGGAGAAATCGGGCACACCAGCATCAATGAAAACGGCCCTGTGGGTCCCAGCGGTTACCCCGGCAGTCTGGAGAGCTATGTCTCAGGGGCCATGCTCCTGAAGCGCATGCAGGAACTGCTGCCAGAGCACCCCGATTCGGTCCTGACCACGGAGAGCACCCTCCGCGAACTGGCCCTTGCTGCCAGAGCTGGAGATGGGCTGGCCACCCACATCATCACGCAGGCCGGGCAGCACCTCGGGATTGCCATTGCCAATGTGGTGAACCTGTTCAGTCCCAGCGAAGTGATTCTGGGCGGAGACCTCTCTCTGGCCGAAGAAGTGCTGATGGTGCCCCTCAAAAACATGCTGGAACAGCGCACCATGCTGATCAACCGTGAGCAGACCAACGTGCGCCTGACCCGCTTCAACACGCTCACCTCCCTGTACGGTGCAGGTGTGCTGGCCCTCTATGAACTGTTCTCTCCCACCGGCATGAAACACCTGTACGAGGTGGCCCGTCAGCCCATGTTGAGTCGGGTTTAGCCTCTAAAATCCACATCCAACAAAGAACTTCCCCTTTTTCAAGGGGAAGTTTTGATTCAAGCTGTTGTGTTCAGACCAGAGCCGGAGCCACCATCACCTTGAGGCCCGCCTGTTCGAGGGCCTGACGGTGGTGCTCGGCCACCCCATCGTCGGTGATGAGGCCTGTGACCTGACGGACGGTGGCAAAACGGGTCAGGGTGTGTTTGCCCACCTTGCTGTGGTCGGCGAGCACGTAGCAGCGTTCTGCGGCCTGACAGACCACCCGTGCGGCGATGGCCTCGGGTTCGTCGCGCATGGAGAAACCAAACTCGGGGGTGATGCCGGTGCACCCGAGGAACGCCAGATCAAGGCGGTGCTCCTGCAGGGTCTGGCGCACGTTGTCTCCAACCAGTTCGTAGGAGTACATGTTCAGTTGCCCTCCGGCCACAATCACTTTGGTGTGTCCGTGGCTGTACAGTTCCATGGCCACGTTCAGGGCGTTGGTGACCACGGTGATTTTCTTGCCCCTGAGCCAGCGGGCCAGTTCGGTGCAACTGGAACCGCCCGAGAGCCCGATCACCATGCCGGGCTGCACCAGACTGGCGGCCACGGCTGCAATGGCGCGTTTCTCTGGAGCATGTTTTTTGGAAGAGTCCAGAAAAGAAGGCAGGTATTTGACGGGGGTTGCGACGCACACACCGCCCCAGGTGCGCTCCACCAGACCCCGCGATTCGAGGGTCGCAATGTCCCGGCGCATGGTGGCAATCGACACCTGCACCAGCTGGCTGAGGTCTTCCAGACGGCATTCTCCCTTGCGCGTCACCACATCCAGAATCAGAGCATGCCGTTGTTGGGTGCTGAGTTTGCTCACGAGAACTCCTTACAGGTGGGATTGGGATGGAGCAGCCCGAGGTTCGCTCTGAAGCCTGTGCGGGCAGAAGTGCAACTGCAGATGTACTTCCATCATAAGCGAAAAGCATGGATTCGGTCAGTCTTGTTTGCAAGGGTTGGCTTTGTGAATGGTGGCAGATGGTGAGAAGCAAAACCATCTTTGAAGGCTTCTGTGAAGATTCTTGCGGTGATTTTCCCTCTGGGACATACAATCTTGGGACACAGGAGGTCAACATGAACACACAGGAACAACAACTCATTCAGGCCAAACAACAATTTCAAAACAGCATTCAGGACCGTTTCCAGAGCACCGACCTGCAAATCAACCCGGAAACCCCAGATTCCGAAGGTTTTGTGATGGGCAATGCAGATGGCAGCAAACGGGTGCGTGCCGTGTTCCGCTGCGAACAGGATCAGGTGTGCGTGGACCTGTTCCGCCCTCTGGGGGTGGGCTGGGACAACGAGCCTTTTGAAAAGGGCCTGACCGATTTTGACCGGGCCAGTTTCTCGGTGCATGAAGAACTGCAGCGCAACGAACAAAAAATCCAGTGAACCCACAAAAAAACACCCACAAAAAAAGAGCCTGCCAGAGCAGGCTTTTTTGATGTCATCTTTTGAATGCCCACAAGGGGTTATTGCTGATCGTCCTGTTTCTGGTTGGCCTCATGCATCATGTTGTGGGCCTGTTCTCGGGTGGTGGCCCCGAGGATTTGCGCGGTCTGCTTGAGTTCTGCAGGATAGTCTTCGGTGATGGGGAGGCGTCCGTTTTTGATGCGGTCCCGCAGTTCATCGATGGCCAGTTCACGGACCATGGCGGAAACACTCAGGCCTTGCCGTTCGGCGGTGTGGGTGATGAGTTCGAGTTCCACTTTCTCCAGTTGCACGGTGATGTCCATGGGTTGCTGGAGTTCTTTGTTTTCTCGGGATGGGTTGTTCATGGGATGCTCCTTCATTTGCTGGTTTTGCACCAGAGGATCAATTGCTGAAAATCCTGCTTCCCATGAATTATTGAAGCCTGACCATTTGCAAACCATCAAAAGACGTACAATTGCTGATTTTGTTTCAAAGAAACGCCTCACCTGAAGTTGAATTGAAGTTTTCTTCAAAGCTGTCTGAAGGTCTCTCCTCAAAATCATTTTGTTGCGTCAGGTTGAACAGCGAAAATCAATCCATGAAACTGCTGGTGATTTTCATGGTGTCTTTTCTGCTGGGTGTGGCGGTCCGGGCAGTCTGGATCATGGCTTTTCCCTTGCATGTCACAGCCCAGATGGTGGGTCCCCAGAGTGGCAGCCTTTCAGAACTGACGCTCAAAACCCTGATGTCCATGGTGTGGTCGGGTTTGCTGATTGGCATTTTGTGCAGTGGGGTGGCCGCACTGGTGATGCTGGTGCAAACGGTTTTGCACCGCAAAAACACCATCAAAACCATGCGTGACACCTGATTTCTCCAATTGATTCTGGCAGGGAATCCAGCAAAAACCCCCGAGAGATTCTCGAAAACTCGGGGGAAGCCTTGATCAGCTTGATTTCACCTTAGCAGAGCGTTCTGCCTGCTTTTGGTGTGAATGGTTGAGGTTCAATGGTAACAATTGTTAATGTTTGCTAAATCCTGTTCTGGACGCATCAAATCCAGGTTCAGAATCTTAATGAAGCCCCCTTCTGCCAGAGACTTCATTTTCACCGGGAAAGTCTCAGGGGAAGCTCAGGGGTGCTGTCTACAGTGAAAACATCCTTCTTGCTTCAGGCGTGGTCATGCCCCATCATGGGAGTCTGAGGCCGGAATTCTGGAGGGATGTGTCCATGGAACAGAACCGCAACATGCAGACGGACCGTCCGGGGGAACCCCCCAGAGATTATGTGCTGGTGGTGACCCAATCCGGCGACATCGAGACCCTGAGGGTCAGTGACATTTCCAAAGTTGTGGCTGGACCCAGTGCAGACCTGAGCCATGTGTATGTCAGGAAGCCCGAGAGCCAGTTGCTGCGCCTGACCGTGGTCAGAGAACCTGCCCGTGCTTTTCAAAAGCGCTGTGACAACCTGCTGGCCGCTCTGGAGGCTTGCAACTGCGACCTGATCAACAAGTTCTTTGCCCCTCCCAGAGTGGGATAAGCAGTCACCTCAGGTTTCAAAAGCAACAGCATCAAAGCATTGGACAGAAGCACCAGAGTATGTCTCATTTGACGGATCAACGCTGTAAACACAAAAATTCCCCACAAAAATCCCGAGGTGTGCACCCTGAATGACACCTCGGGACTGGGGGAAAAGCTGATTTCAGTTTAGCTGTCCCAGATGAGATGGCTCTGCTGTTCTGATGCTGTTCGTTTTAGGGTTTCCCCATGAAGGTGTCAGAAAAAGGGCAAGAAACAGCAAAAAGCCTGCCCTTTCAGGCAGGCCTTGATTAAAGGCGGGGATCAGCTTTCTGCAGCCCTCTGGTTGATGTTGTGCTCGGCAGCGCTGGTCAGCAACTGGTCGGCCTGTTTCTCCTCTTCGAGGGTGGCCTCCAGAGCAGTGATGGCCTGCTGGTGACCCAGAACCTGAGCCCAGGTGCGCAGGGTGCCGTAAGTGGCGATCTCGTAGTGCTCCACTTTCTGGGCTGCACCGATCAAGGCTGCGTCCAGCACCTCGGGGTCCTGACCTTGCTTTTGCATGATTTCCTCGGCCTCTTTGATCAGGCCACGCATGGCAGGACAGGTTTTGGCTTCGGCGGGTTGCCCGATGGCCTGAAAGACCTGCTCAAGGCGTTGTCTCTGGCGTTCGGTCACCTGAAGGTGCTGCTGAAAAATCTGCTTGAGTTTCTGGGAACTTGCGGCTTGCTGCATTTTGGGAAGGGCGGTCAGCAGTTGGGTTTCCGCATCGTATACATCTTGCAGTTGTTCCAGAAAGGCTTTGTCAAAACCCTGAGAATTCGAGTGCAGTCCCATGCCAGCGTTGGTGTTTCCATTGTTGTTCATGTGGGTTCCTCCTGTAAAGAAACCTGTAAAGAAAATGGATTTCAGAATCAACATTCAAGAATGTCTTCAAGAATGTTTTCTCAATGGATCCTGAAAACCCATTGAGTGAAAAGACACATGCTTTTCACTGCCAGAACCATGTTAATCCTGACCGATTTCTGATTTGACGAAATTTCCTACAAAGTGGGTTGTTTTTCTTGATGTGGAATTGAACCAGAGGGAATGAAAATCACATCTATGAAGAAACAGCCTCATTTTGATCTTCATGAAGTTCCACAATCCGATATCCATAAGCATTGATCACCTGTGTGGGACCATCCTGATACTGGATCTTCTTTCCCTCATATTCGTGAATGTGGCCGTGGACCATCATTTTGGGTTGCTGCTGGTGCATGAAACGGGTCAAATCTGGGCACCCCCGGTGGGCAAAATCTGTGCCTGCATGCTCACCCAGAGGAGGGGCATGGGTCAGGAAGACATCCACTTTCTTGCGCCGCATTTTGAGTTGCACACCCAGACGCCACATGCCCAACTTGCACTGCCAGGGGGTGTAATGACCGTGATCGCTTTCGCGGTACTTGGGAACCCCTCCCCAGCCTGCAATGGTCAGGCCTGCCACTTCAACGATGCGCCCGTGAATGTTCTCCACGCCACCCGGTTCCACCAGTTCATTGTCCATGTTGCGTGTGAACTCGTCCTGGTGGTTTCCCGGCACGTACAGCACAGGAACCGGCATGGTCGAGGCCAGAAACTCCAGATAGTAGGCGGGCAAATCTCCGGCAGCCAGCACCAGATCCACCTCTGGAAGCCCCTGAGGAAAACCCTCACGGTAAACATACGGATGGACGTGGTCCGCCAGCAACAACAAACGCTTCATGTGTCGGCAGTCATTATACGGGGTGCAAGCAAATCGGGGTGGTGATGGGTTGAACAATGGGGTTTACAGCCTCATCCACTCCCAGCGGTTCCCGGTGACCTGTTGCCCCACCTGCCCGAGTTCCAGCAGTTCGGTGAGGTGTGCACTGACCACACTGCGGTTCAGCACCACCGAAGCAGGATTGTGCATGTGCAGGTTCAGGAGGTTGCAGGTGCGGGTCAGGACTTCATCGATGGTGGCCGGGGTGTCCAGAGCTTGCAGCACGGCATCGGTGGTGGTTTGCAGGCTTTGCAGATTGGTTTCGCAGAGGTGTTTCAGGTCATGACAGGGGTTGCCGTGTCCGGGCAAAGTCACCTCGATGCCTTCCAGAGCTTGCAATTTGCGCACGCTGTCTTTCTGGGCTCTGGAATCCACGCAGTAGGTCAGGGGGTGTTTTTGCAGGACCTCCTCACCAAACAGGGCGTCGCTGGCAAAGAGCACGTTTCCCATGCGCACCGCATACATTTCGCAGGCGTGTCCTGGCACCGAAATCAATTCCAGAGGAATCCCGGCAATCTGGGTGAGCCCGGTTTGCGGAATGGCCGCAGCCAGACTGGGTTTGCCCATCAAGAACTTGCCTTGCAGCTCTTTGATGGGTCTGGCCCCAAACAGGTACAGCGGTTCCAGCACAGGGAACTGGATGATGGCCGCCTCCATCGGAGGGGCAAACACCTCGATTTCAGGGTGGCGTTGCAGGATCAGGGCATTGCCACCGTAATGGTCTGCATGCGAATGGGTGTTCAGAATCGCTGCTGGGGTGAGGTTCCAGCTCTGGAGGGCTTTCAGCAGCTTTTTGGCGTGATCGCTGTCCAGACCGGTGTCGATGATCAGGCATTTCCCATACACATCTTCAAGGATGCCGATGTTGACACCACCGGGAAAGAAGTGGATTCCGGGCTCCAGAGTGATCAGGTCAGGCATGGGTGTCCTCCAGCAGGGCTCTGGCGGTCAAGCGGTCCAGAGTGGTGTCTCCATGGTAGGCGTAAAGGGTTCGGGATGGCAGTTCCAGCACCACAAAACGGTTGCTGTGGTAACCCCCCAGATCCAGAAAATAGTGGGTGTCGTCCAGCAGGACCGGGCGGTCAAAAGGGGTGTGGCCGTGTGCACTGAACAGCACCCCCTCTGGAAGGGGTTGCATTTCATGCACGGTGGGACGGTCCCAGATGTGGTGGTCGCCCATCACGGTGTGTTTGTCTTCAGGGGTGATCGCCAGTTTGGGAGGTGCGGCATGGGAAATCAGGGTGTGGTGGTGAACCACGTAAGGTTTGGCGTTTTCGCGGATCCAGAGCAGGTCGTCTTCCAGCTCGGTGTCCCGAAAATCCCGTTCGTGCTGCAAGCCATAACTGCGCAGGGTGGCCAGACCACCGTTGGCGATCCACACGTAAAACACCTCGGTGATGCCGTCCAGAACCCCACGGATGGCGAGGTCCTCGTGGTTGCCCATGCACAATTCAGCCCGGCGGAAATCCACCAGAGCCCGCACTTTTTGCACCACACTGGCGGACTCACGGCCCCGATCAAACAGGTCGCCGATGAACACGTAGTGGTGCTCGGGAAAAGTCTCGACCACCCACTTCAGGTGATGCAGGTTGCCATGAAGGTCAGGAACGACCAGAATCTTGTCTGTGTGCATGAGGACCCCTGATCGGATGGTTTGGTTTCAATCATACGCCCCGATGGGTGGGGATTCCAGTGTGAAGTTAGGCAAAAAGCCAAGAGCCGAGGGCAAGTGCAATCAACAAACTTTCAACAGTCTGTCTTGAGCAAAAAGGTCACCCAGAGGGCTTTTATATTCTTGAACAGCAAAATAAAAAGGCAAAGCCCCTCAAAGCTTTACCTTTCAAGGGGTCGGATTTCTTACTGATCGCTGAACGCTGATCGCTTTTACGGTCCCTGCAAGGTCAGGCTGAACCTCTCGAACATGCCCTGATCCAGCAAAGCCTGTACCTCGGGGAGCGTGACGTTCAGGATCGCCTGTACGGCCTCTTCGGTGCTCAGGTAACGTTCGGTGTACAGGAATTCCAGCCCGAGGTGAAAGAGGCGGTTGTAGGGCGTCTCAAAGCGCAGGGCAGACTGCAAGGCCAATTTGTTGCGTGCTCGGGCCAGTTCGGTTTCGGTGATGCCCTGAGACCGGGCCTCTTGCAGCACCTGATGGAACACCTCCAGAGCCTTTTTGGCTTTTCTGGGAGAGGCAGACAGAAAGCCTTCCAGATAACCGATGCCGTCTCCGTCCACGTGGCTCAGGGAGGCTTCGTCTGCCAGTCCGGGGTGCACCAGAGCCCAGTGCAGCCTGCTGTTGTCTCCGCCGAGCACCTCGACCAGCACATTCATGGCGATGCGGTTGGGATTTGTGGCTGCAAGGCCGGGGGCCATCAGGGCCATGCTGGTGCGGTTCAGTTGCTTTTCCTTCAGGCGTTTCTCTGAGAAGACCGGCTGAAAATCCGGGTGGGCACGTTCCACCTGACTCGGGGTCCATTCAGCGGTTTCCTGTGCCAACTGAGACACCACCTGATTCCAATCAAAAGCCCCTGTGACCGCAAAAATCAGGTTGTTGGGGGCGTAAAAGGCATGGAAGTGCTGCTGCATGGCCTCCACTTGCAGGTTGCCCACACTTTCCAGACTGCCCAGCACATTGCGACCCAGAGGATGGCTGCCCCAGAACTGCTCTCTGGCAGCATCAAAAAGCCGGGAGATGGGATCGTCCTGATACATCTGGATTTCTTCCAGAATGACGTTTTTCTCCATCTCGAAGTCCTCTTTGCGAAAGGCGGGTTTGAGGAGTTCGGTCAGCAGGTGTTGCAGGTCCGGGGCGTGCTCTTTCAGCACCGCAGCGTGGTACACCGTCACTTCTTCGCTGGTGAAGGCGTTGTAGTTGGCCCCCAGAGCATCAAACTGGTGGTTGATCTGCTGGGCACTCAGGGTTTCCGAGCCTTTGAACAGCATGTGTTCCAGAAAGTGCGAAACACCGTTCAGTTCGAGGGGTTCATCTCTGGAACCTGCACGGGCCAGAAAGCCCATGGCGACACTCAGGGCCTCTGGGTTGTGTTCGCCAATGATTTTCAGGCCGTTCGGCAGGGTGGTCTCAAGAAACATGCAAAGCCTCCTGTCCGAGGGTGAACAGCCCGAGCAGTTCAGGCTGCCAGACCTGCAGGGCTTCATGCACCTGCTGCAAAGTGACGTTTTCCACGCAGGCCTGAATCTCCTGCAAAGACCGCACATGCCCGAGTCGCCAGAGGTCACGGGCCATCTGGGCAGCTCTGGAGCGGGAGTTCTCTCCACTCATGATCAGGTCGCTCAGGACCCCCACACGCGCGTGGTGCAACTCGGCTTCAGACACCCCTGCCTTGAGGCCCGCAATCACCTGCAAGGTCACATCGAGGGTTTCTTGTGCTCTGGATGGGGTGCTGGAAGCGTAGGTTTGCAGGTATGCCACATCCCGCACCACCTGAATTCCAGCGTGCACCCCGTAAACCAGACCGCGTTTTTCGCGCACCTCGTCAAACAAACGGCTGGAAGACCCGCCCGAGAGCACATTCACCGCCAGCATGAAGGCGTACCACTCGGGATCGGTGGGCGTGAAGGCTGGATGGGCCAGCAGCAGGTGGGTTTGCTGGCTGGGATGGCTCTGGTGCACCTGAAAAGGGCTCTGGAAGCAGGTTTGGGGGAACGCTGGAGCAGGCACGTTCCAGCTTCCGAAGACCTCCTCTGCCATGCCCTTGAGGCTGGACCAGTCCAGAGGTCCCACCACCGTCAAAACCGCCCCTTGCAAAGACAGCTTTTGGGTTTGCTGAACCGCATCCCGGTGCCGGATGGCTTTCAATCCAGAGGGGGTGCCGCTCGGGTAATGGCCGTAACGGTTGCCCAGCAGGTGCTCGCGGAACAGCACCTGCGCCTGATCGCCCGGCGAATCGGCAACGGTTTCGAGATCGGCGTGGGCCAAGTCTTTGAGGCTTTTCAGTTCGGTCTGGTGCAGGTGCGGCTCTTTCAGAACCGTGCCCAGCAGGTGCAGAACGCTGCTCAGGTGCTCGGGAAGGCAGGAGGTCTTGAAAGGCATGTGCTCGCTGCTGACCCCTCCGGTGCCCCTTCCAGTGGACAGGTCATCCAGCGTGTTCAGCAAGGCCTGCGCCGAAAAGGTTCCGGCCCCACGAAAAATCCACTCGGCCACCAGAGCGCTCAGGCCCTCTTTGCCCTCGGGATCGAGTGCACTGCCAAAAGGCAGGTGAAGTTCCAGACTGACCCCGAGGGTGGAGCGTTCTTCGAGGGCCAGCCTGAAGCCATTGTCAAAAAGGTGCGTATGAATCACAGTCACTGATTGAGTAGTTTACAACTCTGGCGGGGTGGGGAAGGGGAGGGGGGTTACATGGCAGCGGGACTGCCCCAAATCAACCTGTGCCTTTAAGCCAATCGCGGATCTGTTCTCCCGAGGTGTCCCCCTGTCGCCATGCCAGAGCCAGTTCCATTTCAGCAAAGCCTTCCAGAGGCCGAAACACCAGACCCGGAGGCAGGGTCTCTGCCATGAAAGAGGAGGTCAGCCACAGTCCAGTCCCCTGCTCCACCATCACTTCGGCGGTTTCGGATTGGGCAGGTTGATAGACCACCTCTGGCTCAACCCCGAGGTTGTGGAATTGGTCCATCACGTTGCTTTTTTCATGGCCAGACAGCAAAAGCAGGCGTGCGGTGCGCAGGTCTGCTGGTGCAACGTGCTCCTGTGCAGCCAGAGCATGGCTTTCTTTCAGAACCAGCCCCCAATGTCCAGTTTGCAGAACTTCACAGGCCAGTGTTTCGTTTTGCAGCTCCATCAAACGGCCCACAGCCACATCGATGTGCCGGTTCAGCAAAGCCTGTTGCAACGCTGACTCTGGCAGGTTCAGGCGGGTCAGGTTCAGACCCCCCTCGCTGATCAGGCGTCCAAACGTGGCAATGATCAGGGGTTCCAGCTCTGGCGCAAAATACCCCAGACGGACCTGCTCCTGCATGGCTTCCCCGAGGTCTTGCACCTGCTTGAGAAGCTGCAAGGTGTCCCTGAGCAGTTCATTGGCTCCCCGCAGGAGCATTTCGCCCGCAGGGGTAAGCTCCATCTGGTGTGGATGGCGAATGAGCAAGGTCACCCCGAGCATGTCTTCCAGACTGCGCACCTGTTCGCTGAGGTCCCATGCACTCAAAGCCACCTTCTGGGCCGCTCTGGAAAAGTGCAGTTCTTCTGCAACAGCGATGAAGTAGCGCAGGTGTTGCAGCTTCAGTCGGTCAAGCATGGGTTCATGCTAAAGGCTTGTCGGGTCGGGTTTTGTGGGAAATGGGAAGTTTACAGCAGCCGTCCGTTGTCAGCCATCAGCAAAGACCAAAGGGGTTGAGATCCTGCAAAGCAAAAGGGACCAGATTGCTCTGGCCCCTTTCAGTGTGTTGGCTGGTGTTAAGAAATGACCACTTTGTTTTTGCCGGTGCTCTTGGCGTCGCGCATGGCTTCCATGGAGAGGCGCAGGAGGTTCTCGGGTTCATCGGTCTGGGCGGTGCAGGAGATGCCTGCACTGACCGTCACCACCAGATTGGCGGAGATGGTGCCCCAATCGAAGGCTTCCACGGCATTGCGAACTTTTTCGCAGGTCTGGTAGGCGGCAAGGTCCACGGTGTTGAGCATCACGGCCACCAGTTCTTCGCTGCCGTAACGGGCAAGGATGGCGGCTGGACCGATTTCCTGCTTGAGGATTTCGGTGAAGGCCTTGATCACTTCATCGCCAATCTCGTAAGAGAAGCTTTCGTTGATGGTGCGCAGGTTGTCGATGTCGAAAGCCGCAAGGCTCAGGTAGGTGTTGGTGCGCTGGGATTTCTCGATCAGAAAAGGCAGTTGCTGGTCGATGTAGCGGCGGTTGTAGAGGCCGGTCATGGCATCTCGGGTGTTGGCATCGATCTGACCGCGCACATCGGTGATTTCCTGACGGGAGCGGGCTTCCAGTTCCTTGGCCCGGGTTTCCAGAGCTTTGTATTTGTCTTGCAGGGCTTCCAACTGGGCTTGACTGGAGTCTTGCAGCCTTGCATATCCCCACTGTGCCCAGCCCGAGATCGGCAGTTTGCTGCTGGCATCGGACCACTCCAGAGACACCATTTCGTTGGAGAAGTTCTTGATGGTGAGTTCGCTGCGCTCTACATTGCGTGGGCCGGGAAGGTCCATGCGTGGAGGGTTGCCCATCGCCATGGAGGCAGGCATGCCGGTGATGCGCTCCAGTTCGCGGTTCCAGTAAGCGATGTTGCCGTCGTTGTCGATGGCCACCACACCCAGAGGCAGGCTTTGCAGCATCAGTTTGATGCGGTATTCGGCATCTTGCAACTGACGCTGGGCTTTCTCCAGTTGGTCTTCCACAGAAGCCGGACCAGCGCTGGCTGCCGGAGTTGCCGGGGTTTGAGGTTCAGCAGGTGTGCTGGCTGCAGTACCCTCATCGAAAGAAGCCGACTGGGAGAGTTCCAGTTGCTGTTTGGCACGGTTGCTGTCACCCATCAGCTCGAAGACCATGCTCAGTTGCAGGTGGGCCTGCGAGGTGCAGTCTTCGTGCTTGTGGTCTCTGGCGAGGTACAGGGCACGCTGGGTGTATTCCAGAGCCACATCCCCACGTTTTTTGTTGATGTGCACCCGTCCAAGGCCCATGAATGCGCTGTAGGCCGCTTCCCACACCTGAGGGTTGGCCTGACTGTTGTAATTCAGACGCAAACTTTCGCTGTAGTAACGGGTGGAGGAATCGTAGTGTTGCAGGTCTGCCAGTGCAGAACCCAGAATGCTCAGGGCTTCGGCGGTGTAGGCGTCCAGACCGTTGTCGCGCAGGGTGCGAATCAGGTGTTCGCTGTAACGCATGGGGTTGGGAACCGCATCTGCATACGCAGATTGCAGGGCATCCAGAGCTTTGGTTTGCCCTTGCAGCAGGTTCTCCAGACGGCGGTCAAAGCGGGGGGTGGCTTTGGTTTTGGGTACGGCCCCTGCATCTTGCTGGACCCGGTCTGCCTCAGAGAGGTGGTAAGCGGCACGTTTTTCATCGCCCATCTTCTGGAAGATTTCGTGCAGCAACTGGTGGGTCTGGGAGGTGCGGTTGGTGTCCTTGTTGTCGCGGGCCAGAAACAGGCCCCTCTGGGCGTACTCAAGGGCCACATCGGTGCGGTTCTGCTGGAGGTTGAGGTGCCCGAGGGCCATGAAGGTCTGGTGGGCAACGGGCCAGTCTTTGGGGTTTGCGCCGGAGGTGTAGTTCAGGCGCAAACTTTCGCTGTAGTAGCGGGGAGACAGGTCTTCGCGGCCAGACTCTCCGACCACCATCCCGAGGGTCAGGAAGTAACGTGCACCCTGCTCTTGAAGCCCGTGGTCCTGCATGACTTTCAGGGCATGCTCAATGTACACCAGAGGAGACTGGAAGGCTTCTCCGAACTGGGAGGCCAGAGCGCGGTTGGCGTTCTCGTGGCGCAGCACATCGGCGAGGCGGTCATCGTAAGGCACACTCGGGGCAGCGTCGTCCTCTCTCTGCATGGGCAGGGAGGCCTGCTGGGTGTACATCATGGACTCTGCAAGGTGGAAGGTGGCCCGTTCTTCGTTGCCAAGGCTCTCGAAGATGTCGGAAAGCTGGTAGTGTGCCAGAGACTTGTACTGCATCACGCCGTTCTGGTCGGCGAGCATCAGGGCTTTCTGGGTGAATTCCAGAGCAGCTTCGGTCTGTTTGAGTTCCAAGCACACCCGGCCCAGTTCTCGGAAAGCTTCGAAGGCCAGTTGCCAGTTCTGGGGTTCGCCCTTCTGGTAGTTGCGCCCGAGGCTCTCACGGAAGTAGCGCTGTGCAACTTGAGGTTGACCTGCATCCACCATCACAAAGCCCAGAGCGTTCAGCCATGCCACGGCGTGAGCGCTTTGCTGGTGCTCCTCCATGGCCTGCAAACTGCGTTTCACATAAGCAGGAGGATCAGAAAGGGCCTCACCAAAATTCTCTTTGATGCGGGCCACCAGCTGTGGATGGTCGCTTTCACTGAACACATCTTCCAGCATGGGGTGGTAATCCAGATTGGCGTTGCTGGCTGGACTGGAGGTGCTGGCAGCAGGGGTGGCACTTTCTGCGGGACGACCAGAGGCTTCCAGATAGCGTTTGGCCCGGTCTGGATTGCCCATTTTGACAAACAACTGGTACAGCAGGTAATTGCTGTCTGACAGGCGTTGCTGGTCGTTGCGACCCTGTGCCAGTTGCAAAGCCCTCTGGGTGAAATCAAGGGCCACATCGGTGCGGTCTTTGCGCAGGTAGCTGACCCCGAGGTCGTGCAGGCTCTGGAAAGCCACCTCGTAGGAGGTGGGTTCAGGTCCAGTGAAATTGCGTTTCAGGCTTTCGGTGAAGTAGCGGATGGCGGCATCCAGATGGTTGTGGGCCATCATCACTTCCCCGAGTCGCTGGAACACACTGCCCCCCTGAGCGCTCAGTCCGTTCTGGTCCAGCACCTCTTGCACATGGCTGGCATAACCGGCGACATTGCTGGCAGCGTCCGCATAGCGGGACTTGAGGGCTTCAGCCGCATTGGTTTGGTTGTTGAGGAGTTCTCTCAGTCTGCCGTCAAACTCCGAGGGATACTGTTCCATGCGTGTCGTCTCTCCTGGGTGATCCTGATGGATGCTCAAGTGTCGGTGCAGGGCAGGTGGTTCAGGCTGCCCTGAATGACCCTGTGCTTTTGCCAGACCTCTTCAGGGTATTCTAGCAATTTTTTGTGCATAACACAGAAGATCTGACCTCTTGGGCGGTTACAACTCGCTTACTTTTGAGCGGTTTTTGCTCTGACTTTTGGTGGGGTTCTTGTTCTGGCTTTTGCTCTGGTTTTTGGCCACCTTGCGGTACTGCTTCCCGAAACGCTGCACGTCTTTGAAACCCTGCACGTTCAGGTGGTAGTAGGTCAATTTGCCCTGCTTGGCAGACCCAATCAAGCCCGCCTGAAAAAGCAGTTTCAGGTGGTGGCTGATGGTGGGTTGCGACAGGCCCAGCAAATCCTGCAAGTCGGCACTGCACACCCCCAGAGGACTGCGAATGCGTTCAGGCTCTGGGGCGGCCAAAAACATCACAATCTTCAGGCGGTAGGGGTCAGAAAGGGCTTTGAAAACTCCAACGACATGGTCCATGTGTTTGATGTTGTCCAGAAAGGCAAACAAACAGCCCGTGAGGTTTCACGGGCTGAAGAAATTCATTTGCGACCAAAGTTGCCGGGGGTGTTGGGATTGTTGGGATTGTTGGGGGTGGGGGAGGCAGGTGTGGTTGGGGTGGCAGTGCCTCGTCCAAAACCTTGTCCGGGTTGTGCGGCTGCGCCACCTGTGCCACGACCAAAACCGCTGGCTTGTTGTTGCTGGACCTGTTGTGCAGCCATGGAGGGAAGTTGAGGCAGGGTGACACTGTCGCTCTTGAACAGACGGTTGAATTCTTTGGCGTCCACAGAACGCTCCAGGCCCATCTCTTCGGTGATGACACCCTTTTTGGCCAGAGAAGCCAGACAGGCATCCATGGTGACCATTCCGGACTGCATGTTGGTTTGCATGATGCTGGTGATCTGGAAGCTTTTGCCTTCGCGGATCAAGGCACGAACCGCAGGGTTGGCAATCATGATTTCGTAAGCGATCACACGGCCATCTCCGCCTTTTTTGGGCATCAGTTGCTGGGTGACAATGCCCACAAGGTTGTTGGCCAGCTGCACCCGAATTTGCTCCTGTTGTTCCTCAGGGAACACGTCGACAATACGGTCAATGGACTCTGGAGCGGAGTTGGTGTGCAAGGTGCCCATCACCAGGTGCCCGGTTTCTGCGGCGGTCACGGCAGCTTTGATGGTTTCGTAGTCACGCATCTCACCCACCAGAATCACGTCAGGGGCTTGACGGAGCACGGCACGCAGGGCGTTGTTGAAGTCCCAGGTGTCTGCCCCAATCTCACGCTGGTTGACGATGCTGTTCTTGTGGGGGTGTGTGAACTCGATGGGATCTTCGATGGTCACAATGTGTTTCTTCTTGTTGACATTGATCCAGTCGATCATGGAGGCCAGAGTGGTGGATTTGCCCGATCCGGTGGGTCCAGTCACCAGCACCAGACCACGGGGGGCAGAAGCCAGATCCAGCAGGGTGTCTGGCATGCCGAGTTCAGAGAGGCTTTTCACTTCGGTGGGAATCAAACGGAGCACGCCGCCGACCACCCCTTGCTGCATGAACACGTTCACACGGAAACGGCCCAGGTTGCGCATGGCAAAAGAGAAGTCCATCTCGCGTTTTTCTTCAAAAATCTTTTGCTGTCGCTCGTTCATCATGCTGTACATGATGCGTCGGGCGTCCACAGGGGTCACATCTTCAAAGTCTGCACCGGTGTACTGACCGTGAATTTTGAACTGGGGTGGGATGCCCACGGTGATGATGATGTCCGAAGCTTTGCGTTCCACAGAGTAACGCAGGATTTCTGCCAAATCTAAAGCCATAGTTGTCCTCCCGGCGAATGCTGTTCCCATTGTAGCTTTTCGTACGTGCAGATTTCTTACATTAAGTGTGAAAGCCGAGGGCAAAGGGCTGAGGCCCGAGGGCAAGACGGTGTGGCTCTTGCTTAAAGCTCAGGTGAAAGGAGGGCATGCTTGTGCAAAAAAGGGGACCGGAAAGTGGTCCCCTTGGATGATACGCCTCTGCAAATGTATTGACGTTTTGATCTCGGGAATTTACGTTGCGCTCGGCTCTCGGCTTCAGGGCGAGGCACGCCTAGCCCCTACAAGGCTCTCGGCTTACTCGTTGGTGTTCCCCAGAATTTCTTCCAGGGTGGTCATGCCTTGCAGTGCTTTTTCCAGGCCGTCTGTGCGAAGGGTTTTGAGGCCCGATTGCGCAATGGCGATTTCTTTGATTTCGGTGGCGGCTTTGCCGGTGTTGATGCCTTTTTTGACGTGCTCATCGACCACCAGAAGTTCGTGGATGGCCATCCGGCCTTTGTACCCGGTCTGGTTGCACTTGGCGCAGCCTGTACCGCGGTAGAGGGTGGCGTTTCGGATGTCTTTTTCTTGCAGGCCCAGTTTGCGAAGCACTTCAGGATCGGCGCTGATGGCCACTTTGCAGTTCTGGCACACTTTGCGCACCAGACGCTGGGCCAGCACACCGATCAGAGCAGCCGAGATGTTGAAGCTCTCCACGCCCATCTCTTCCAGACGGGTGATGGCACCGGGGGAATCGTTGGTGTGCAAGGTGGCAATCACCAGGTGTCCGGTCAGTGCGGCTTCGGTGGCGATTTGCGCGGTTTCACCGTCACGGATCTCACCGACCATGATGATGTCCGGGTCCTGACGCAAGAACGAACGCAGCGCTTTTGCGAAAGTCATCCCGGCCTGCACATTCACCTGCGTCTGGTTGATGCCTGGGATTTCGTATTCCACGGGGTCTTCCACGGTGGTGGTGTTGCTGTCCGGTGTGGAAATGCGCTTCAGGATCGAGAAGGTGGTGAAGGACTTACCAGAGCCCGTTGGACCGGTGATCAGGAAAATCCCATAAGGTTTTTCGATGGTGTCGATGAACCTCTGGTAGTTGTGTTCGCTGAAGCCCAGTTGCTCCACCTCGGGGATGTTGGAGGCTTTCTGCAAGAGACGCATCACGATCTTCTCGCCATACACGGTGGGCAGGGTGGAAAGACGCAAATCGAGGTCGATGGCCCCTTTTCTGAAGCGCACACGTCCGTCCTGAGGCACACGGCGTTCTGCAATGTCCAGGTTCCCGAGGATCTTGATGCGGGCTGCAATGCTGTTGGCAGCACTCTTGGGCAACTCCTGGTATTCGCGGAGGGCACCGTCCACGCGGAAACGCACTTTCAGGGAAGTGGGGTTGGGTTCGATGTGAATGTCCGATGCTTCTTGCAAGGCCGCTTCACGGATGATGGTGTCCACCACCTTCACGATGGCGTTGTCGTCCAGAGAGTCCAGCACGCTGGATTCTTCTTTGCCGGTGTCTTTGCCACGCAAAGAGGCCAGTTCTTTGTTCAGGGCAGAGATGTCGGTGTTGCCGTGAATCCGCTCGATGGCCTTCAGGATGTCTTTTTCCTGTGCCACCACAGGCACAATGTCTTTGCCGGTCATCACGCGCAGGTCGTCAATGGCAAAAATGTGGCGGGGGTCTTTCATGGCCACCACCAGAGCATTGCCCTGCATGCGCAGAGGAATCACGGTGTAACGGCGTGCGGTGGCCTCAGAAACCATCTGTGCCACAGCCAGTTGGGCCTGCGTTTCATTGAGGTTCACGTAGTCGTAGCCCAGTTGCAAGGCCAGAGACCGTGCAATGGTTTCCTCGCTGATCTTGCCGGACTGCACCAGTGTGTCTTCCAGACGGGTGTTGGAGGATTTCTGGTTGGACAGTGCGGACTCTAGGTCTTCCACTTTCAGGTAGCCGAGGTCCACCAGAATTTCCCCGAGGGGCTTGTTGGATTTGGTGCGCCGCTGGATGCTGAGGCCTTCCAGCAGTTGCTCGCGGGTGATTTTGCCTTGCTGCAAGAGGGCTTCACCCAGAGCGCTTTTCTCTGGGTAGAAGCGTTCAATCAGTTCTTGCAGGGCCAGAGGCAGGATCAATGCCAGTTTGACCGGACGGCCCACAGCACCTTCAATTTCTGCACGGTTGCGGAAATCTGAACTGCCCACCAGCAACGCCCCAGAGTGCTCCTCAAGGGGCACGGCTTGGAGGCGAATGGCATCTGAACGCAACATGTGTCCGAGCACTTCATCGCTGGGTTCGTAGTCTTTGGGGTTGCGGATGAAGGGCACCCCAGCATGTTCGGACAGCACCTCGTACAACTGGTCTTCCGAAATGTATTTCATGCGGACCAGCACCCGCCCCAGGGGCTCACCCGAGTTTTGCTGTTCGGTGAGGGCTTCGGTGAGCTGGCTTTCCTTGATGAAACCCCGCCTGAGCATGATTTGACCCACCTTGGCCACTTCGGAATGTCCGATGTCGGTGACTTCAGGAATGGACAGGTTCAGCTCTGGGTAATGTTTGGCAATGGCCCATTGCAACTGGGAACGCAGGCCCTGATAGGGCTCCACAGAATAGTTGGTGTCGTCTTCTACGGTTTCCAGCGACATGTTGTGGAGGGGGTCCAGAAAGGCCACCTTCAGGATGCGCCGGTTGTGGTCTGCGGCAAAAGGAAAAGCATTTTGCTGTTGTGCGGTCTGGCCGGGCAACAACTGGTAAGCCGAAGGGTCCAGAGGTTCTTTCAGCAAGTCCACCAGTGGGATGCCGAGGTTCTCCTCGATCACTTTGGCAATGCGCCGTTCACTGACGATGTTGTGCTGGATCAAAATGTCACTCAGGCGTCCGCCCCCCATGGCGGTGTGCGCCTCAATGGCACGGTGCAGGTCCTCATCGCTGATCAGACCCTGTTCCAGCAGCATGGCTCCCAATCTACGGTCACTGATGGTCAAACTCATCTGGCATTCTCCTTCAGGAAGTGCAGAACCAGGCGTTCCAGTTTTCTGGTGACTTTGGTGTGCGGCAGGGCGTTGTCACTTAAAGGTGTCACCATCACTGTTCGCATGCCTGCCAGATTCCCACCCAGCACATCGGTAAACAACTGGTCTCCCACCATCGCCACCTCTTCCGGTGGAAGATCCAGGGCCCTGAGGGCCCGTCTGAAAAACTTGGGGAGTGGTTTTGCGGCCAGTCCCACGCCGGGAAACAAAAATTTCTTCACCCAGTAATCCACACGTTCATGCAAAGCGTTGCTGACCATGTAGAGCTTCACATCTGATGCATGCATGGCTTGCACCCACTCTTGGATTTCAGATGCGGTTTCGTTGCTCTTATAGGGTACCAAGGTGTTGTCCAAATCCAAAATCAGCCCCTTGATGCCCCAGTCGTTCAGGAACTCTGGAGAGAGCTCCGTGACATGGCGCACCATCAAAGTGGGCTTCAGAGGCTTAAAAATCCGTTTCACAGTCCGATCACCGCCCACATCCTTCCGGTGACACCTGCATCACGGCGGTAGGAGAAAAAATCTGTTTCCGTGGAGCAGCGTCCAGCCGTCCAGAGTTGATGTTCAGAGAGTCCGGCTTCCAGCAAGACAAAACGGTTGGCTTGCAACAAGTCCAGATGCTGACCTTCGGGAAAACAGCCCTCAGGGAAGCCAGCGTCGCGAAACTGCTTGGAGACCTCTGGGCCAACCCAATATTGTGCAGCGGAAATCCCCGGACCGATGGCCACCTGAATGTGTTGCCGGTCTGCCCCAAGCCGTTCCATGGCCTCCAGGGTGCGTGCTCCAATCCTGCCCACGGTGCCCTTCCAACCGGCATGTGCTGCGCCCACCACACCGTTCACGGGATCGTGAAACAACAGGGGATAGCAGTCTGCCGTGCCAATGGCAAGGGCCAGACCCGGTTCACAGCTCACCAGAGCATCCGCGGTCTGGATGCCTGCCTGTGCTTCCAGCACTTCACAGGAGTGGATCTGGTTCAGGCGGGCCACCTTCTCGGGGTCAAAACCCAGAGCTTGCAAAGCCAGGGTGCGGTTTTGTTGGACCAGAGCAGGATCGTCCTGTCGGTCATCGAAATTCAGGCTGTCAAAAGGAGCTCTGGAAACCCCTCCATGCCGGACGCTGAAGCCGTGTTTTGCTGAAATGAGCGGAGAGGTCAACCACATGGACAGACTGTATTCTATCCAAATTTCGGTTACAAAAAGTTTAAATTGTTCTTTTGATTTCTGATGTGCAGCCACTGCAACCCCCTCCGGGAATTGTGCATGTGCAACTGACATTTCATCCTCAAGAGAGGCCGTGATAACCTACCTAACATGATTGGAATTGATCTCTCCGGTAAAACCGCACTGGTGATGGGTGTCACCAACAGCTACTCTCTGGGTTGGGCCATCGGCGAAAAACTGCTGCAGGCCGGTGCAAAATGCATGTTCAGCTATCAAGGCGAGCGCCTGCAAGCCTCGCTGGAAAAACTGGTTTCCCCGTATGAAGGGACCCTCACAGAGCAATGCGACGTGACCCAGGAAGCCGACCTCGAACGCCTCTTTGCCCGCATCAAAGAGGAATACGGCTCTCTGGACTACATCGTGCATGCAGTGGCTTATGCCCCTCGCGCCAGCATGGAAGGCCGTTTTGTGGAAACCACCCAGGAAGACTGGAACACCGCACTGTCCGTCAGTGCTTACAGTCTGGTGTCGGTGTCCCGCCACGCTGAACCCCTCCTCAACGATGGGGCCAGCATCGTGACCCTGACTTACTACGCCAGCCAGAAAGTGGTGCCCAAATACAACGTGATGGGTGTGGCCAAAGCCGCTCTGGAAGCCTCCACCCGTTACCTCGCCTACGAACTCGGGGCCAAAAATGTGCGTGTGAACGCCATCTCTGCTGGCCCCATGCGCACCGTGGCTGCCAAGAGCATCCCCGGTTTCAGCGGAATGCTCTCCAAAGCCGCTGAAATGGCTGCCATGAAACGCAACGCCACCGCTGAAGAAGTGGGCAAACTCGGGTTGTTCCTGCTCTCCGATCTGGCCAGTGGCATCACCGGAGAGACCACCTATGTGGATGCTGGTTACAACATCATGGGCATGAACCTCGAAGGCTGAGCCTTTTTCCTCTTGTGAAAACCCGCCCAGAGCGGGTTTTTTTATGCCTGAATGGAAAATGAAGGTGGATGGGTTCAAAATTCAGATGGGGCTCAGAACAGCTCAGAATGTGTTCAGTGACCTTCAGAGAAGTTTCAGTCCATGTGTTTAAGCTTGAGACATGAAAGCTTTATTCCGGAGGTCAAGATGCTCTTTCTGATTTCACTCGCAGCAGGTTTAATTCTGGGAACCTTGATTTTTGCACTTGTTTTGCTCACGGATCGATTTTTCAACCACCTCAATCAATCTTTGTTGGACTACAAATTCAAAAAGCAGAGCACCAAGATCTCCGGATCCAGCATCATGAAGCAACCCAATCTGATTTGATTTTATTTATTGATTTGCAAAGCATGAAAAACCCCACCAAATGGTGGGGAATCTTTTTTTCAGTGGTGCAGGGGTACCAAGAATCAATGAAGCGGCGAGAAAATCACTTCCAGAAAGTGCACATCTTTGTCGGTGTACACACCCCTCAGGTCCAGATCATCGATGTAGGTGACCAGACATTTGTGGCCATCGACAGCCACAGGTTCTTCGATGTCATGTGCGTCCAGAAGCATCTGGGCCACATTGGAATCTGCCAGAACCGCCAGTTTGTCTCTCTGGTCGTATGCGTTCACCTTGATGGTGCATCCGAACACTTCTAGAGTTGTCATGCTTCACTGTAGCAGCCTTGGTCTTGCACAACTGTCACCTTTGACCTGAAAAGTCTTCACTGCACACGATGCAAAAAGTTGTCCACAGCTGTGCATAACCCTGTGGACAATTTTAATGTCTAGCACGAATCTGAAGTGGGTCTGAGTTTGTGTGGGTTTTGTGCAAAACCATGAGGGTTTATCCATGAAGATGAATAAGGGATTTTCCTGATTCAGGAGAGGGCTCAAGCAGGATTCATGTCAGGGTCCATGCTGTACAGTGAAAGAACCTATGCGCATGCCCAGAGGTCCCAAACTTGATCGCCTGATCCGGTTCCCGGTGGAATGGAACCAGTTCTACCTGCGGATGGAAGAGGAACGACGGCTCCCTGAACTGCTTGAAGCTCTGGAAGAATTGCCAGAGAGCAGTGTCAGAGACGTGCGCATCGCCCGCATTTGTTTTCGTATGGGCAGAAGACAAGAGGCCAAAGACCTCGTGTACCAACACAAAAGATGCCCTCTGGCTCGGGCCTTTTACTTTTCTTTTTTGGTCAGAAATGTTGATGAAGAGACATTGCGTAAATTTGTAGAAAACTATAAACCACTGGCTTCTTTGGGCAACAGCACATTAAATCTTGAGGCAAAATATCATGACCATATGAATATGGCTGTTGCTGCTCACGTATTGGGGAAAATCCAGTTGGCTAATAAAATGTATTTTGAGGCAATGCAGATCGCTAAAATCATGAAAGACACTCACTCTGAGCGAATCATAAAATATAATATTGCTTGGATGAGATTTTATGAGGGTAAGTTCAAAGAGAGCCTGAGGACTTTTGAAGAAGTATTGAAATCTGTTAAGCCAACCATGAATTTGTACAACCAGTCGATGGAATACATCAGCTGGATCTCTTGGTTAACTGGAGAAGTCCCTAGATACGCTCCTAGATGGATGCAATCTGCTATTGAACTAAGTAAAAATGCTGAAGACTTAGATGAGAATATCGATTATCCAGACTATGCGGCTGTGCCATATATGATTCCTATCATGAACAAGTTGCAAGTCTTGACCAAGGAATTTAATCTCAGATTGCCACTTATGCATGTTGGAGAAAACAGATTGTTTCGTGATGAATTGATCGATAAAATAAGAACAGATGTGGGCGAAGACGTTGGTGAGATCATGGGATTTTTGAGTCGATCCATGCTCTCTCTTGCCGTAAGTATGCAGCAAAATCGCGATTCTGTTCATATTTTAAAATCTGCTTTCAAATGGCCGACCACAGGTATTCCATTGATGAGCATGATTTATTTTTCCAGTCTGATTCAAATACATGCCAACCTGCCAGATATGGAATCTGGTCAAGATGAAGTAAAAAATGCATTCAATCTTCTGCTTCATCAGATGCAATTTTTGGAGAAAGGACAGAAGGATTGGCTGATGATTTGGATGAAAAATTTTACACCAGTGCCATTGTATTTGCTTTCCGAAAAGCTGGGTGTATATCCTGCTCCCCATGATTATGTTATTGTGAAGCCAGAAGGGGTCTATCGTGGCAGTGAAACGGTTGCTCGATATCCCAGATTTTTCATGGTGAGACATGTCAGAGAATTGTTGTCTGGAGGGAAGATCCCTGACAACAATCGCAAGCAAGCATATCGGCATTTCGAAGCCTTGCAGGCCATAGGGTCTCCCTTGGTTATCTATGAACCCATTGTGGAGCCGTTTCGCAAACTTCTTCATTAAAGTGTCACAAGATCTTGGTCTGTTTTGTTGTTCAAGGCTTTAACTTGGAGACATGAAAAGAGCGATGAAGGTACTGGGAACCATTCTGGTTTTGGTTGTTGGAAGTGTGGCTGTCAGCTCTACCACGGCATTTGCTGGTCCTCCCACCACTGGACCCTGCTCTGGAACCTGCTGAGATCTCAATCTCAAAAATCAGATTTTTTACTGATGTTGTGACACCCTTTGGATTTCTTTGTTTTTTTAACAACCATCATTCCCCTTTTTTGCAACCCTGATTCACCCCGAGGTTCCGTATTGTGACAGTACGGAGACCCGCATGCCCCAACCATTGTCACAACTCAGAACCCTGGATTTCGATTTGGGTGAACTGTGCTTTCTGGCCAACCAACTGTCAGAAGCCCAGAGGGCAGAACTTTTGAACAAAGGCATTGTGCTTGCCCGGTGCACCGTGCCCGATCACGAAGGTATTTTTGTGCCTGAAACGCAGCTTCTGGACGCCAAACACATCATTGACCATGACTTTCCCAGAGCCTGATCGGTCTGTGTTTCCTCAACAAAAAACCCCCGACCTTTGAAGTCGGGGGTCTGGTTTTGGTTGTTTTGGTCCCTCAATCCAGTCCGGTGAGTTCTTTGGAGGTGTACCAGAGGCGTGCAGCCAGACCTTCATCGTAGCTGCGGACGCTGGATTTGGTGGCTGCACAGTTGGTGAAGTACTTGCCGGTGACTTCAGACAACTCGGGACTGGTGGCAAGATGGATGCTGGTCTTGGCACCTTGCTCTGGGGTGATCATGATCGGGCGGAACAGTTTGAACATCTTGCTGATCCATCCACCTGCTTCTTTGCCGAAACTGGTTTTGACCACGCCGGGATGCAGGCAGTTGACCGTGACCGGGGTGCCTTTCAGCCTGCGGGCCAGTTCGTAAGTGAACAGCACGTTCATCAGCTTGCTGTCGTTGTAGGCCCGTCCACCGTTGTACCTGCGTTCACGGTACTGGAAGTCGGTGAAGTCGATGTAACCCATCTGGTGCGCTGCACTGCTGACGTTCACAATGCGACCCTGAGGGGCATTCAGCAGGGGGTCCAGCAGCAGGTTGCTGAGCACAAAATAACTCAGGTGGTTGAGGGCAATGGTCATTTCGATGCCGTCCGGGCTTTCCAGACGCTCTCCGAAAATGGCTCCAGCGTTGTTGACCAGCACATCGATGGTGCTGTGCTTGCTTTTGATTTCCTGCGCCATGCGGTGCAGGTCGTCCTGACTGGCAAGGTCTCCGATGTACAGCTCACAGTCTCTGGAGAGGGTTTTGAGGGTTTCTTTGCCTCTGGCAGCATCTCGGGCCAGAAGCAGCACTTTCGCACCCATCTGGGAGAGGGTTTGCGCTGTGACTTTGCCAATGCCTCCGGTGGCTCCGGTGATGACCACGGTTTTGCCTTGCATACGGTCACGTTACACTTCAGCAGGCTTAGAAATCTGTGTCAAATGCAGTGTAGACTTCAAAGCAGACGTTAAAGCAGCTTGCGATACTGCACAAATCCAGAGCGGCTGGCAATCCGGTCATACAGCTTCATGGCGTCCTGATTGGTTTCGTGGGTGAGCCAGTGCACCCTGGAGCAGCCAGCTTGCTGGGCCCTCTGGTACACAAATTCAATCAATTTTCGCCCCACCCCGTCTCCCCGTTTGTCTTGTGACACAAAGAGGTCCTGCAGGTAACAGTAATCCCCAGAGGTCCAGCAGGAGCGGTGGTAAATGAAATGCACCATGCCGATGGCCTGTTCCCCTTCAAAAGCCAGCGCTGCAAACATGGGCTCTTGGGGGTCCAGAAACCTTTGCCACGTGAGGGTGGTGGTTTCTGGTGGGATGTTGGCCTGATAGAAGCTCTGGTAGCCTTCCCAGAGGGGCAGCCATTGGTTGTGGTCTTCTTCTCTGACGGTGCGGATGTGAAGTGAACTCTGGCTCATGCTGCATGTTAAGTCGGAAAGGATGCAGCAGGGCAGATCCAATCCGGGAAAAACTCAGTGGACCACCTGTGCTGAGCGGGTTTTGCGGACTTGCAACAGGGCCAGAGTCAAAGAGAGCCCAGCCAGCACCATCGAGAGCAGGAAAACCCCGGTGTTGTAACGGTCAATGAAAAAGCCCATCAGGAAAGCGGTGAAGCCCGGAAAGAGTTGCATCCCCACTCCGCCATACACGCTGATCAAGAGTTGCCGCGTCTGGTTGCTGAGGGTCTGGGAATACTGGATGAAGGCCAGTTGCATCGCTGCAAAAGTGACCGCATGAAACGTCTGGGAGAGGATCAGAACCAGATAGCCGGGATGGTTGTACCACAGCCACCAGCGCACAAGGGCCAGCATGCCTGCCACCACTGCCACCGAAAAAAAGGAGAACTTCAGGCGGTCTGCGAGCAGAAACGTCACCGACTCTGCCACCACGGCCACAGCAAACACCCGGGACAGTTCGCTGCCTGACATCCCGAGCTTCTCCAGCAACACCGATCCAAAATTGCTGTAAGGGGCATGGGACGCCGAAATCAGAATGATGGTGGCCAGCACTGGAAGCAGCATGAGCAGGTCGGATCTGCGGGCACCAGGAACCTTCTGGACGGTTTGATGTGGGTCTCTGGTCACCTTTGTAAACGTCACTGCTGAGGCAATGAGCTGGGCCACTCCAGTTGCTGTCAGCATCCAGATGGGCACCACACCGTACCCGGCACGGTCCACCAGAGGTCCCAGAATCAGGGTGGTCAGCATGAAGCTGATGGACCCGGCGACCCGCACCAGACCGTAAGTGGGTTTGATGCCATTCAGGGTGGTGGTGGCAGCAATGTCATTCAGGGGCATGAATGTCATCAGGGCAGCACCCAGACCTGCAGTGATGACCGGATAAAGCAATGGAGAGGTTTTTCCCAGCAAGAACAGCAACAGCAGAACCAGAGTGCTGCACAGCCACATCCAGCGGTACAATCCACGGTCTCCCAGACGGTCCACCAGTTTGGACAGAAAAAAAGTGCTGAACACAAAGCTGCCCAGCGCGGTGGCCAGACTGCCCAGACCAATGATGGCCGTGGGAACACCCAGACTCTGGGCGTACAGGGGCAAATAGAGGGCAAAGCAGGCAAAGGCAGAATAAAAAACCACATTCCTGAGCGCCAAAAGCAGGTTCATGTGGGTGACCGTCAAACCCGATGGTCGCATCACGTGTGAAATCCTCGGGGAACAGCAGGACGAAAAGGCATGTGTTCAGCATACCCGTCTGACTGTGCACAAAACAGGGGAGAACCCCTCAAAAAAACCTCCCCTGATTCAGGGGAGGTTGGGCATGTGAAGGGCTTACTTGCGGTAACGCACTCTGGCGATGGCGTCGTGCAGGTGGATGGATTCCTCGTTGCGGCACTCCACAAAGAAGGCAGTCACTTCAGGCATCTCGTAGAGGTCGGCGGCCACCAGACGCACCATGTCTTCCACGAAACGGGGATTCTCGTAGGCGCTTTCTGTGACTTTCTTCTCGTCGGGACGTTTGAGAATCGGGTGCATGCAAGCACTGGCATTGGTCTCCTCGGCTTCCAGCAAGGCTTTTTTCCAGTCCCAATCGGTCTGGGCGTCGGAAAGCTCGATTTCGGCGGTGACCACGCCCCTCTGGTTGTGGGCGCTGTACTCGCTGATTTCTTTGGAGCAGGGGCACAGGGTGGTGACGGTGGCTTTCAGGCCCACGGTGGCGGTGAATCCGGTCACCTCATCAAAGTGCACCCGCATCATGGCCTCGGCGTGCATCAGTCCGGTCAGGCCAGAGACTGGAGCAGGACGCTCGTAGAACCATGGGAAAGTCACTTCGATGGTGGCAGCAGCTTGCTTCATGCGACCTGCGAGTTCCTCTGCAAACTGGCACAGGTTGGGCAAACTGAGTTCCCAGCCTTGCTGGTGGTACAGATCCAGTTGCTCGGTCAGGCGGCTCATGTTGATGCCCTTGGAGTTCTGCACCAGAGAGGTGGTCAGGGCAAAGTTCGCAACGGTGGTTTGCAAGGTGGGATTCAGGGTGGAGCGCACCATCACCGGATGCTTGACGTTGGAAATCCCGACCTGGTCCAGAGAAAACAGAAAGTCTTTGGGGGTGTTTTGCAGGTCCACCATTTTCTCTTTTTCGGTGGGTTTGTTGCCGGGAATGGGATCCACAGAACCGAAAAGGCGGTGGCGTTCCTGTTTGTTGGGAAGACGGGAGGTACCCTGCAAGAGGGTGGGGTTGTGATTTGCCATGTATGTCTCCTTGAGGAGTGTGTTTTGCGCGCCTCGACCCCGAGAAATTCAAGGGAAAATGTCGGTGCAAAGCTTGACGGGAAGCTGACACTCAGCTGTCGTCAAGTATAGGTTCTCATCAGAAACTCAATTGTAAAGTAGCAGGCAAAGCGTACTTTGAAGTTGCGTTCTGGACTACGAAAAGATCCCCCCGCGCATCACCATCCCCCTCGCTTCCCGCATTGCTCTAAGCTTGCCCCCTTGAAAGGGGGTAAAAATCAAAGTCCCCCTGATCTCAGGGGGACCGCCAGAGCGTCAACGATGGCAGGGGGGAGCAGGGGGTTACCAGTGCACTTCGCCGAAGGTTTTTTCACGCTCGGGGCCTGTGGCGAACAGCACCACAGGGCATCCGGTGTGCTCCTCGATCAGGTCAAGGTAAGCCTGGGCTTCTTTGGGCAGGGTTTCGCGGCTGGTGGCCCCTTCGGTGTCGCCCCAACCTTTCATTTCTTTGTAGATGGGCTGGCCTTCAGAGCCGTATCCCACGCACACTTTGAGGGTTTCCAGACCCGAGAGCACATCGACTTTGTTGATGGCGAGGCCATCGAAGCCGTTGAGGTCCACGGCGTATTTCAGCAGTTCAAGGTCCAGCCAGCCCACACGGCGGGGACGTCCGGTGGTGGTGCCGAACTCGTCCCAGGGTTTGGAGCCGTCGCCACGCAGGCGGTGTTCCATTTCGCCGAACACTTCGGTGGCGAAAGGACCGTGGCCCACGCGGGTCTGGAAGGCTTTGGCCACGCCGTACACCTTGTTGATGGCTTTGTGGCTGACCCCGGTGCCCACGATGATCCCGCCCACGGTGGGGTGGGAGCTGGTCACGAAGGGGTAGGTGCCGTAGTTCAGGTCCAGCAAGGTGGCCTGTGCGCCTTCAAACAGGATGTTGCGGTTGTCTTTGACGGCCTGACGCAGCATGGCTCCGGTGTCTGCCACGAAAGGCAGCAGTTTTTCACGGATTTCTTGCAGGTCTTTGAGGGCACCTTCAGGAGAGGTCCAGCCCACTTCCTTGGTGGAGTTGGGTTTGGCTTCGATCAGGTGGGCCAGACGCTCCAGCAGCACGCTGTCGTCTTTCAGGTCGCCCATGCGCACACCCACACGGCGGGCACGGTCTGCATAGGCGGGGCCGATGCCGCGTCCGGTGGTGCCCACGAAGTCTTTGCGGCCATCCACGCTCTTGTGGTGGGGCAACACGAGGTGGGCGTTCTGGCTGATGTACAGGGTGGGGTTCAGGCCACCTTCCAGCAGGGTTTCACGCTCTTGCAGGAACTTCCAGGGGTCAATGACCATGCCATCCCCGAGGATGCTGACCACGCCATCGCGCAGCACGCCACTGGGGAGCAGGTTCAGTTTGTAGGTTTTGCCTTTGGCATTGACGGTGTGACCGGCATTGGCCCCACCCTGATAACGGGCCACAAAGTGCGCATCAGGTGAAAGGAAGTCAATGACTTTTCCTTTTCCTTCGTCTCCCCACTGGGCTCCAATGATTGCGATTCCTGGCATGTGTGTTCTCCTTCGGTTCGGCGCAGGGCCGGAAGTGTAGCTCTGGGTTGCAGCTGTTCAAGCGTGGTCAGGCCGGATGCAAAAAGATGCAAAAAAAAGCACGGTGACCACGCACCGTGACTGAGTGTAACATGTTCAGCTTGAGGGCCTCAGCAACGTGTCTACCTGACCTGCTGAGCAGCCACTTGAAGGGCTTTCTCCAGCATCACATCCCTTCCCTGAAAGGCCAGAGCGTTGGGATCGTCTTGAACGTACACATCTGGGGTCACCCTCTCTGGGTAAGGGGTGTCTTGCACGGTGAGGGTTCGGGTGATGGTGACCACCAGGGTGCCTCCATTGGACAGGTCGTACTGTTCGGTGGTGGTGTTCAACAGGCCCTTGGTGGGTTCACCGATCACCAGACCGCGTTTTTGCAACTGCAAATTGTAGGCAAAAGATTCTGCGGCAGAAGCGGTCTTTTGATTCACCAGAGCGATGATCTGGCCCGTCCAAAGCTGGGCTGTTGGGGCTTTGTAAAAAAAAGGCAAGTAGAGTTTGCCCACCTGACGCACTTTGCCTTCCCAGCCGATCAGGTGTACTTTTTTGCCCGGAAAGCTGTCAATGGATTCCACCTGTTTCATGAAAGCTGAAGAGCTGGAAAGCATTTCCCAAACGTACCCGCCCGGATTGTCACGCAAATCCACAATCAGGGTGTTGAGGTTCTGGTCCTGTGCACTTTTGATCAACTGGTGGATGCGGGCGCTGGTTTTTTCCCAGACATCAAAATCGGGAATGTGCAAAAGCCCAACACCTCTGGGCAGCCCTGCAGTGTACAGCTGGGGCATGAACATCAGGTTCTGGACCTTTCCCTGCAACTGGACTTCTTTGGGAGGGCTTTGTGCTGCGTGGAGGGTCGCTTTGAAGGGTTTGCCACTGCGGATGGTTTCACGCAACAGGTTTTCATTTTCTGGTGTGCAGGCCATGCCATTGACGGCAACAAAGGCATCCCCACGCTTCAAGCCTGCTTTGCCGGCAGGTCCATCCGGTTGAACCACCAGAAGGACATGGGCTTTTTGTGCAGGAAGGTAAGACATGCGGATGCCCAATGTTGGGGGTGCTGTGTTGCCTCCCTGATCGCTCTGGCTTTGTTCTGCTGTTCGATACACCGTATGGGGATCGCCCAGACCACCCAGCAGGTTTTTGAGCTGGCTTTCGGCATCTTGCCAGCTGCATTCTGTTTGACACCTGAGGGACAATGCATGGCGGTTTTTTTGAATCAAAGGTTTCAGGTGATCCAACTGAAACCCGTAATAATGCTTTTCAAGCAACCCGGTGGCTTCATTGAACCATTCCAGGGGTGTGTTGCTTCTGGCTGTGCAGGCGCTCAAAGGCAAGGCCAGAAGCAACACCATCAGGGCAGTCTTAAATGTCATGGTTGGTATTCAAGTTCCTCCAGGGCACGTCTGACCAGAGGGTCCACCAGCGTTCCTGCTCGGGAGGACAGGTCATCGTTCACCAGAATATCTGGTGTGAGCCGCTCGGGGTAGAGGGTGCCGTCTGGAAGTGCAGATTTGATGGTGGTGACCACCAGCAAACCTTGATCGGGCAACTCGTAGGAATCGGCAGCAGTGTTGAGCAGGCCGTAAGTGGGTTCACCAATCACTTTGATGCCCATTTTTTGCAGGTAATAGGCAAAGTATTCGCCACTGGAGGCGGTTTCTCCATTGACCAGCACCACCATTTTCCCGGTCCAGAGTTCAGGCATGCGAATGGTGTAGACGTTGCCAGCAAACTCATCGTTGACGCGCATCTGCAAGGTGCCCTGACGGTATTCCAATCTGGAAGTCTGGTCTTTGCGCACGTTCAGCACCCCCGGATTGGGTGAGAAGGCGGCGGCAGCACTGATCCACTCGATGACCAGTCCGCCTCCATTGTTGCGGAGGTCCAGAATCAACGCATAGAGTTTCTGCTGCCGGGCTTGCCGCACCAGAGCATGCACTTTGCGCCCCACCTGACGGTAAGCTTCGAAATCAGGAATCTGAATCAGGCCCACCCCCTCGGGAAGGCCTCCACCTGTGGTGAGGGTGGGCAGAGGGGCCTGCATGAGCACCTCCCCCTGCAAGGTGAAGGTCAAAAGTTCTTTCCCTCTGCGCACTTTCATCTCAAAAGGGGTGGTTTTTTGTGCATATTCGGCAATCAAATTGCTGCCACCTGAAGGATCATTCCCGAGGGGTTTTCCGTCCACTTCCACCAGCAAATCACCCGGTTTGATGCCTGCTGTGTAAGCTGGACCATCGTCCCTGACAAACAAGACCACCCTTCCCAACCCTCCCGGCAAGGGTGCAGAAGTGACACCAATTCTGGGTGTGGGAGAGTCTTCTCCATTCTGAGCCCGGTCCCGTGAATCGCTTTCTTCGGGATACAGGTAATAGGTGTGTGGATCGGCAAGTTCATTCAGCAGGGCTTCGAGGGTGGAACGGCCCACCTCCACGGGGCAATTGTCGGCCTGCGGTTTGCAGGTGTCTTGCAACTGCTGCCCGTACTGCTGCACCAGAGCAGGCAGGTCTCTGGAACTGTACCCGAAATAGTTTTCCTGCAACGTCTGGGTGGACTGCACATACAGGTCTTCTGCTGGGCTGATGGCGAGACCGACCCCACACAGCAACCACAACACGGTGAGTCTTGCTTTCATGAAAACCATCCTCCTGCACACGTGGACGTGTGCTCAGCGGTCAGAAAATTGCTGGGGTCGGAAAAGCTGCCATTCACGAAGCTCTGGTGGGGCCGGGCAGATGGAGTCGGTGTGTCCAGAGTGTCTTTACTTTAAACCGAAACCCCTGAAAAATCCGTGTGCAGGGTCGCTGATGCAGGGTTTAACTTTTCGAAGGTGGTTTTGCCGTACACTGGTCTGTTCCAAAAGGGAACGTGTTAGGCTGAGGTGGCAAAGCCTGAAGAATTCCACCTGTGAGACGCTTCACCTGGGATGAAGCTGTCAGGAGTGTAGAACGTGCAAAAACCTTTTTTGATTGGCATCGCCGGAGGAACCGGCTGTGGAAAAACCACCGTCACCGAACGGATTGTGAACACCGTCGGTGCAGACCGTGTCGCGGTGGTGGTGCAGGACAACTATTACCGCGATCAATCCCACATGGCCTTTGAAGAGCGCCTCCAGACCAACTATGACCACCCTGCGGCTTTTGACTGGGACTTGCTGTTCAAACACCTCGATGCCCTGATGAACGGGGTTGGGATAGAGATGCCTGTCTATGATTTTGTGAACCACACCCGTGCAGACAGCACCACCCATCTGAGGCCCAGTCCTGTGATTGTTCTGGACGGTATTTTTTCTCTGTACGAAGAAAAAATCCGTGACCTGATGCGCCTGAAAATCTTTGTGGATGCCGATGCAGATGTTCGTTTCATCCGCCGTCTGTCGCGCGACACCGCAGAACGGGGCCGCACCGTACAGAGCGTCATCGACCAGTACCTCGATTACGTGCGCCCGATGCACCTCCAGTTCATAGAGCCCACCAAGCGCTATGCCGATGTGATCATCCCCCACGGTGGGCACAACGAACCTGCTCTGGAGATGCTTTCTGCGCGGATCCAGAGCCTCTCGCAGCACTGAAGCTTGTTTTTCAGGAAGCCTGAATTTCAGGCTTCTTTTTTGTGCTGTCCAGAGACTTTCTTTTCCAGAGTGGGGTTTCATCAGGTACTCTGGAATACGGTTTATGCTCTGCAAGTGATGCAAGAGGAAGGTTGTTGGTGATTCCCTGTGAAAATGCTCAGAACGCTGCTTTATGCGCTGCTGTGTTTAAGTTTGATTCCGGCCCTGATGCTGGGCTGGAACCGCATTCAATTTGAAAGGGCCCAGCAGGTCACGGCCCTGACCCTCGACATGCCCACCCTGCGCGATCAGGCCATTGCCACGGGCAAAACCGAAGATGAACTGCTGCAAGATTACCGTGCCCTCGGGGTGAACGGACTGGCCATCTACGAGGATCTGGTCAAAGACCGCATTGAACGGGGCGAATTGATGGTGCAAGGTGGGTATTCCATCCTGTCCCTGTATCCCAACGCTCCGGTCAAACCCAACTGGGTGTATTACCGCAGCCTCCAACCGGGTTCTGCCGAAGACCTCGCACAACGTTATGTGCTCAAGTCCGAGGAGGTCACCTTCAACGGTCAGAAATGGATTGGCTTCCCCATGGACCTTGCAGCGTTTCCTGCTGGTCCCAACCTGCCCGAGCTGGAAAAGCGCAAGGCTGAGGGTTGGATCATCAGTTATCGCCCATGGAACCACCCTGCAGTCAAAAACCCCGGTCAGTACCTTCCCAAAGTTCCGGTGCTGATTTTCAACGGCCTGAACATCTATGGGTACGATGACCCGGCCAGCCTGCAAGAGTATGGCCAGAGCATCAAACAGTCGGGTGCTGCGGTTTCCCTGATCGAGTTCACCGAGCAAAAAGGGGTTCCAGAGTTGGCACGTGAATTGCCTGCGGTGCGGGTGTTCAGCCTGAGCCGGGAGTACCAGGTCACCCTGACCCCTGAGGATTTTGCCTCCAAGGTGGTGCTGGCTGCCCGTGAACGCAACATGCAGGTGCTGTACATCCGGCCTTTCAACCGCATCTCTGACACCGAGAAGATGCTCAAAAAGATCATGGCCGGTCTGGACCGTGCCGGGTTTGAACTGGGTGCCCCCACCCCAGAGGATTACCAGCCCAACACCTTGCTGCGCATCCTGAGTTGCATTGGCCCTGTGGCTGCACTGGTGCTGGTGGCCCTCAGTTACCCTTTGCGCTGGTTGGGTGTGCTGGCTGCAGTGGGTGCCCTCGGGCTTGCGGTGGTCACCGCTGGACCTTCATGGGGAGCGATGGCCTTGCTGGCTGCGATGGTGTTTCCAGCTCTGGGTTTCTTGTTGCAGCGCAAAACCCCCTGGGATTGGTTGCGGGCCACCTCGATCAGCTTCATGGGGGTGTTCTTCCTGACCGGAATTGGGACCAGTCGGCTCGGGATGCTGGGCATTGAACCTTTCGCTGGTGTTTCCTTGACCCTCCTGATGCCTGTTGCCCTGTACCTGGGCAGCCTGATGCCCAATCAGGACATCCGCAAAACCCTCAAGGACCTGTACAACACCAAAATCCAGCTCGGAGACCTTGCGGTGGCCGGGATCGGTCTGGTGGTGCTGGCTCTGGTGTTCCTGCGCAGAGGCAACGATACAGGTGTGGGGGCCTCCAACGCAGAAATCGAGATCCGCCAACTGGTGCAGGATTCCATGATCCGCCCGAGGTTCAAAGAGATGATCGCCCACCCTGCCGCTTTGCTGGGCCTGACGGGCTTTTTCCCCCAGTACATCACCATTGCGTTGATGCTGGTCGGTGTGATCGGGCAGGCCAGTCTGGTGAACACCTTCGAGCACTTCCACACCCCCTTGCTGATCAGCTTGCTGCGTGCAGTCAATGGTGTGGCTTTCGGTCTGGTGACGGGTCTGATCATGATTCCCGTGGTGCGCTTCATCATCAAATGGTTCGGGCAGTACCGTGAAAACCGTGACAAAGGTCAGGTGCAAGCATGAAGGTCCTCCTGAGCGGTTATTACGGCTTTGACAACACCGGAGATGAAGCCATCTTGCTGGCCATCACCCGAGAACTGAAAGCCATGGGCCACGAACCGATGGTCCTCAGCAACAACCCAGAGCAAACCGAAGCGTTCACAGGCGCAAAAGCCTTCCCTCGCATGAAACCGCAGGGTTTGCTGCCTGCCTTGCTCAAGTGCGATGTGTTGCTCTCTGGCGGAGGAGGCCTCCTGCAAGACAAAACCAGCAGCAGAAACCTGACCTACTACCTCACGGTGATTCAGACCGCCAAGCTGTTTGGAAAGCGGGTGGCGGTGTTCAACCAGAGCATTGGCCCCCTGACCGAAGAAGGCAAAAAGCGCATTCAGGGTCCTTTGCAGCGCACCGTCAACATTGTGCGGGACCAGAAAAGCAAAGGTCTGCTGGACAGCCTCGGGCTGAAATCCCATCTGGGCGGAGATCCTGCCTTGCTGCTCCAACCTTCCAAAACCCTGCCCAGAGACCCCAACCGCGTGGTGATTGCCCCCCGTGGAGACGAAACCGACATCACCGACCGCCTGAAACCCGTGGTGCGAGACCTGACCGCACGGGGATTCAAAGTGCAGGTCATTTCCTTCCACCCTCATGTGGACGATGTGGCCGCTCGCGCTTTGCAACAAGCCGGACAGAACGTGGAGGTGCTCTCCACCAGCGATCCACAACTGGCTCTGGACCACATCTCGGCGGCAGGCCATGTGATCGGGGTGCGCCTGCATGCGGTGATTCTGGCAGCAGCGGCTCGGGTCAAGTTCACCGGCATCCATTACGACCCCAAAGTGGAAGGTTTCTGTGCAGATGCCCTGATGCCCACCTTTCCCAGAGATTTCAACCCTGCAGACGTGCTGAACGTGGTCATCCGTGACACCCAGCCTGATTGGTCCGGGGTTGAGGCCATGACGGTGCGTGCCAGAGAAAGTTTCCGGGTGGCTGTAGAGGGATGAAAAATGGGTTTGTTTTCAGGTGGCTCAATGGACGGATTGAGCCACCTTGTTTGAGGTTCAGTTGGGCAAAGCAGGGAGATTCAGGGTGGAGGACACCAGTGACACTTCAAAATCCACATTTTTGTCGCTGTCAATGTCCACATCCACCGACTTGATCTTTTTGCCTGCTGGCACCACAAAAGCATAGTCTTTGAAGTTTGTTCCATGCCAACGATCAAATTCCATCTTCTGGGTGCTTGCATCGGTGTAAGTGATGTTGAGGATGAAGGCCTTGTCTTCAACATTCAACAGTTTCAGTGTGAAAACCGTCCAGGGACGTTCAGGGATTTGAGCATCAAAATCAACATGCAAACGCTTCCCTTGGCTTTGACCCCGCATGGACCACAATGGCTGTGCATCCTGTCGCACCACATAAGCCAACACCTGATTGAGGTTGTCTGGCCCCAGAGAGTTGATGTCTGCTTCCTGCCGGTTGATCTGGTACAGGGGAAGCTCCCAAATGACCATGGAAGGTGGACGATGCAGGGCAAAGAATTCAAACAAACTGCCCATGGCACCACTTCCATTCAAAGCATGGTTCTCCAGAGGAGCATTGAGGGCCATTGAAAGGGAGTGATCAAAGCCCAGACCAGGTGGTCTCGCGCTGTAACTGGTGCCCAGCAAAACCACTGCAGGTTCCTGATCGGACAGCAGGTCTGAACTGTCTCCGCCCAATGTGTAAGTGTTGAAAACATCCCCTTTCAGTGGAAAATCCTTACAGGCTTTTTGCAGGCTCCGCTCAGATTTGCCAAAGTTTTTGAAGGTCCCGGTGACAGTGATTTTGGCTCCATCCTGCTGAATTTCTCTGGACAGGGCAGGAAATTGCTGCTGGATGGTTTGGGCTGTCACTTGTGCAGCCAGATCCAGTCCAGCCTGGGACCAGTGCACGTCGTAAAGCGTTTCAAACATGAAAGGCTGTTGTTTCCTGAGCTCCACTGCTGGAGGCAACAGGTCAATGGTGAGAATGCGGGTTTTTTGAAATTGCTGAATGACCTGCTGGTAGCTTTTCAGGTAAGCCGTTGGATTGTTGTGTGGCACAAGGTCAGGATTCAGAATGTGTTCCAAATAAGGAATGGGAAGCACAACCAGTTTGCTCCCTTGTTGTTCAAGGGCTTGTTGCAGCACCGACAGGTGAGCCAGGGTTCGTTCAGAAAGAGGACGGTAGACAAAACTCAATCTTGAACGGTGGATGATCTGCCCAGAAGGAAGGATCAAAAAATCTTTTTTGACGGCTTCACAATTGTCCTGGGTCTGGGCAAGGGCTTGTCCTGCAAGCAAAGCAAACAACAAACTGACAACACGCATTTTTGTATTCTAAAGAAAGAAACATGCAAATGGAAAGAACCGTTTTGGCAGCTCAAAACAAAAACCCTCTGCATTGCGCAGAGGGTTCATAGCTTGAAGAGGTCTCAGAACCTGCGGCCTGCCAGAGCAGCACCAATCACACCAGCGTCGGTGCCCAGAGCGGCCAGACGCAACTCGGGACGCACATCGAAGTTGCCCAGTCGGTCGATGGCCACTTCGCGCACGAAGTTCAGGAAGTAATCTCCGACACTGCTGACCCCACCCCCGAGCACGAACACTTCAGGGTCAATGGTGAGTTGCAGGTTGGCCACCAGAATGCCGATGTGGGTCATGGCGGTTTCCACCACCCGTTTGGCAATGGGGTGTCCTTCCTGGGCCAACTGGAAAGCTTCGGCGGTGGTGGTGGGTTTGTTCAGGGCAAAGGTGGCGTCTCTGGCAATGGCGGTGCCACTGCACAGGGCTTCAAGGCCCCCCACCACGCCTGAACCGGCCACGGTGCCGTAAGGCAGGGCAGTCACGTGTCCGATTTCGCCGCCTACACCGTGTGCACCACGGATCACGCGGCCATTGAGCACAATGCCTCCACCGATGCCGGTGGAAATGGTGATGAACACGCTGGAGTCCGTGCCACGACCAGCACCGTACACCCCTTCGCCCAGAGCGGCAGCGTTGGCATCGTTTTCGATGTCTACATGCATGCCGAGTTTCTCAGAGAGGTAGCTGCGCACAGGCACATTTTCAAAGCCGTAGATGTTGGGAGCAAACTTCACCATGCCTTGCTTGAAGTCCAGAGGGCCCGGCAGCCCCACACCCACGGTTTCCACGCCGGGCACGTGCTGCTTGAGTTCTTCCACCTGGCGGGCAATCTGGTCCAGAACGCTGACCCAGCCATCTCTGGGGGTGGGTTCCACGCTCTTGTGGGTGATGGTTCCGTCCTGCACCACTGCAACTGCAATTTTGGTGCCTCCTAGGTCTACGCCGATCAGTGACATTCAACTTCCTCCTGTGGGCCCATGAAGCCCTGTAAAAACTGCCGAACCGGTTCAGGGAGTGGGGCAGCGGTCATTTGTGCAGGATCAATCCCGACCTGCACGCTTTTTGCGGTGGCGCACACCACCCCGTCTGCCAGCACAGAATAGGCCATCTCGAAACTGCTGTTCCCAATGCGGGTGATCAGACTTTCGATTGTAACCTTTTTTCCCAATTTGATCTCGCGCTTGAAATCCAGACTGATGTGGGCCAGAACAAAATTGAAGCTCGGGACGCCACTTTTCAGGGCCTCCTGCACCAGTTGCATTCGGGCCACTTCCAGATACTGAACGTAAGCGGCGTTGTTGATGTGACCAAGCATGTCGGTGTCTCCGAACCTGATCTGAATGTCGGTAACGATGGGCTTGGGCATACGCTTCAGTGTAACAAGGTCACTTCGTCTTTGATGCGTACAAAGATAAATGTCTAGATGGAAAGAGGGCAGTAGGCAGAAAGCAGAAGGCAGAAGGTTTTTCTGCCAAAGGCTTTTTGCTTGCTCCTCCCCACATCAATTCCAGACAAACTTCTTTATACTGTTCTCTGATGAAACGCCCTCCCATCCTCATGGTCATTTTAAGTGTGCTGGCCGGTCTGGGCATCATCCAGATGACTGTGCTCATCGGGTACAGCATTTACCGCACGGTGGAGTTTCACCAGCAGATCAATGAACTGGAAGGTCGGGTGTCCCTGCTCAAACAGGATGTTGCAGACCTCAAAAACATGCGCCAGAAGTCCTACGATCCAGAGTTCCTGCGCCAGTTGGCCCGCTGTCAGGGCTTTGTTGGAGAGAAAGAAGAAATTCTGGTGGACAAAAATGCCCGTCAGGATGTCAACGAAGCCGAGTGCCGTCTTCCAGTCTTGCGCCCTTGAAGTGTGATCTGGGGTGCTCTGGGAAAACCCCTGACCGCTGAAAGCTGACCGGTTGCGTGGTATAACTTGTCTCGTGCTAGATGACCTTGTGCGTATTGCCCGCACCCCTGCGCCGTCCCATCAGGAACACCGTCGGGCTGAACTGGTGTCCACCATGTGGCGGGAGTTGGGGTTTTCTCCAGAGCAGGATGAAGTCGGAAATGTTTTTCTGAAGCTGGGTCCTGCAGAAGGCAAAGCCTTGTTGCTCAGTGCCCACCTGGACACCGTGTTTGGTTTCGATGTCCCACACACTGTGCACGAAAAAAATGGTCGTCTGGTGGGGCCGGGCATCGGAGACAACAGCGCCAGCCTGACCGTGCTCACCCAGTTCCTGAAGAACCTGAAACCAGAGCAGTTGAAAAAACCCCTCTGGGTGCTTGCCAATGTGGGAGAAGAGGGACTTGGAGACCTCAAGGGCATCAAACATTTCCTGCAGCACCACCACCAGAGCATCCACCGCTACATTGCACTGGATGGGTACCTCGGGATGGTGGTCACCCAGACGGTGGGATCCAAACGGTACCGGGTGGTCTTCAAAACACAAGGGGGGCACTCGTGGGGCGACAGTGTGCCTTCTGCCATTCATGCACTGGGGGCTGCCATCACCCAGCTTTATGCCCTGCCTTTGCCCAGAGATCCCCGCACCACCCTGAATGTGGGTACGGTTGCTGGTGGGACCAGTGTGAACACCATTGCAGGCCATGCAGAATTCTTGCTGGATTTGCGTTCTCTGGATGTGCACCACCTCACCCAACTGGAGGCCAAAGCGCTGGACCTCATCCGCAATGCTGCCCGTGAAGTGGGTGCCAGTGTCGACCTCGAACGGGTGGGCAACCGTCCTGCTGGAGACCTCAACAACCATGAACTGGTCAAACTGATCCGCACTGCCGGATCCAGAATGGATCTGGATTTTCGTCAGGTGGCCAGCAGCACCGATGCCAATGCAGCTGTGACTTACGGGATTCCTGCAGTGGCCATGGGGGTTTATCTCGGTGGAAATGCCCACCGCACCGACGAGTGGGTTCAGCCTTCCAGCCTGAAAGTGGGACTCGGGTTGGTGCAGCAGGTGGTGGAGGCTTACCAGAGGCTGTAAACCCAGATCACAATTGCTTTTGCACCCTCATCCGCCCGTCAGCAAGATTTGACTATCATGAGGGGGTAGCCCACAATTCACTGAAGCTACAGAAGGAAGGTTCATGATGAAACATCTTCGTCAATGGGTGATGTCTGCTGCAGTTTTGTTGTCCAGCGTGGCGATGGCAGATCCTGCCACTTCGATTTTCAAGTCCTATCAAGATGTGTACAACCAGGCCAGCAAACTGGTCCCCGGAGCAGAACTCTGGGAGGGTGGCTTCACTTACTTTGATGAGTCCGGCGAAGAGTGGACCTGGGATTACGACGATGCTTTCCTGACCACCGAAGGTGAACGCCTGCTGATTGTGGCTTTCGGTGACGGTGAAGTGCTCACCGACATGGATCTGGTGATCACCGATGTGGCCGGTGCAGAAGTGGCCAAAGATGTCGATGAGGACAACTTTGCTGTGGTGGATTTTGTTGCTCCAGGGGGCACCCTGACCATCACCATGCGCGCTTTTGAAACCAAGCGGGCCAACGAAGGTTACGGCGGGTACATGATCTTCCGCATCGCCAAGTAAGGACCATCACACTTTTACCACCTTCATCCACTTTCAGAACCTCAGGCCCAGCTTTCGCTGGGCTTAAATTTTGCAGTGCTGTAGGGAATTTTATGCCACAGCACATGAGTTTTTTGATGTTTGAAACAAGGATTTGAATTGAATCAATCCTGTATACAGCATTTTCGAGAAAAATGTTATGATGACTGTGTGGCTGGCGTGAAATTTCATCGAACCTGTAGACAGTGTCTCACCGAATGGACCGTGGAAAAGGCCCATGAAGACAGACTTGCCCGAGAAGCAGCAGATGTGGGTGGCATGATGACCGACATCCTGAATGTGGACCTCGGCAAAATGATGCGCAACCGCTTTAAAATTGGGCTTTCCCAGAGTTCCCGGACCAACACCACCCTCAGCAACCGCGCCATTGCGTCCCAGGAACTGAAAAGCATGCGTCGCTGTCCGAGTTGTCGGACCCCCGATTACTACGACGAGAAAATCCTTGAAGTCGCTGAAAAGGTCATTTTCGGTCAGGCTTCTCAACCCGATGCTGTTCCCGTTTTGAACGCAGCAGCATCTTCACCTGCACGTCCTGAACCCACCCCTGCACCGGCATACAACGGTCCCAAAGGGGTCAATGACATTCTGCAGGAGCTGGACAATTTGCTGGATCAACTGACCACCGGAAAAATCAGCTCGGAGGAGTACAGCCAGCGCAGGCAGCAAATCATGAAGTTCATCGAGATGGTCTGAACTTCGCTTGCAAGAACAGCCCTGCAATCAGGGCTGTTCTTTTTTGTGTCATCCCCCCTGAAAAATGAAGGTGTTGCGCTTTTCTTTGGCCTGATACATCGCGTGATCGGCAATGCGCACAATGGTTTGCAGGTCCCGGCCATGCTCGGGGACCAGAGCAATGCCAATGCTGATTCCCACACTGGCAATGCCTTGAGAGAGCGGTACCGGTTCCTGAACCACCTTCAGGATGGTTTGTGCAGTCAGATGGGCCTCTCTGGCATGCACACCCGGCAGCAACAGGCCAAACTCGTCCCCAGAGAGCCGGAACCAGATCCCCGTTTCAGGCGCAGCTTGTTGCATGCGTTGCACCACGGTTCTCAGCAGCACATCTCCAGCTTCATGGCCGAAGGTGTCGTTGACCTGCTTGAAGCGGTCCAGATCCATGAAAAAGAACGAAGCCTGTGGATGCTCGTCCAGCCATTTCTGGCCTTCCGCCCACAGGTAGTGGCGGTTGTACAGTCCGGTCAGGGCATCATGGAAAGCCATGTGACGCACCCGTTCCTCGTGGGTTTTGCGTTCGGTGATGTCGCGCAGGTTGACCACCACCCCCTGAATCACCGGATCGTGCAGCAGGTTGCGGGCAAAAATTTCCAGCCAGACCGGCTCTCCAGAGGTGAGGTAACGGGCTTCAAGCTGCACTTCATGGCCGGGACTGTGCAGCACTTCTTCCCAGAACCGCTGGACATGGGGTTGGTCTTCTGCAACCACCTGCAAAGGCACCCGTTCGCCCAGACGGACTTCAAGCTCGGGCAACAGGTGATGCAAAGAGCCTCCGATGTGCAGGATGCGGGATTGCTCATCGAGCAGCAGCAGGGCATCTGAACTGGTTTCAGAGAGGATCCGGAAGTACTGTTCACGGTTTTGCAATTGCACCCGTGAACCTTCCAGACTGGCCAGTAGGTGGTTGATGTCGTGGCTGAGCATCCCGAGTTCGTCCCGGCTGTTCTCTGGAAGGCGGGCTCTGGGATCCTGGGTCAGACGGATGTCACGCACCGCTTCACTCAGGCCGGCCATCCGGGACAGCACCGTGCGGTTCAGCAGCACCAGAGGCAACAGGGCAGTGAGCAGCATCATGGTCACGATGGTCAGGGTCAAAGAACGGCGGGTGGAGGTCAGCACCGGAGAAAGCACCCGGTTCCCCACAATTTTCAGCACATAAATGGGCTTGTTGTTCACATCCCTGAACAGGGCGTAGGAAGTCAGGCTTTTTGCAGAAGGCACCACCACAAGGGACTCGGTCTTCAGTTGCCGGGTGATTTCGGGTTGCTGTTGCAAAGATTGAAGGGACACCTTCAAGTGGTTGCGTTCTCCAATGGCATTGAGGGTGCTCTGGTGCAAAAAGCGACCCATCAAGAGGTGGCCATTGGCTGGTTTTCGGGACAGGCTGTCCCGAATGGGGGCGACAGAGAAAGCCAGCAAACCGTTCGGTGTGTTGACCAGCCCTTTTTGTTTTTTCTGAAGGTTGGTCACAAACGGTTGGGTCATCCACTCTGGACGGGGCAGATAACTGACCTGCTCCCAGTCCATCCACACTTCTTTGACCAGCTTCAGGTTCAGGTCGTAATAACCAACCACCGACAGACGCAGGCCATGCAGGGCTTCAATGGTGAGGTTGTTGTCCACAAAGGCCTGATTCTGGTTTTCAATGAAGTTGTAAGAGTCGTCCCACACGGCCCAGTCCGCAAAATTGATTTCATAGAGGGTGTTGGCTTCGTATTGCAGGTCTTCCATCACCCGGGTGATGCGGGTGCGTTCGGTGATGCCTTCGGTGTTTTGAAAGGTGGATTTCAGCAATTCCTGCACGAAAACATAAAGCACCAGAGCCACCAGTGCAGCACTGAGCCCCAGAACCAGAAAACTTTTCAAGCGCAAATTCATGATGAAGACCTTCTGCCTTTACGGTTGTATTTTCTCAAATCAGACGTCACAAGACTCTTCAAATGGCGTACAAGATGCATTTTGAGACACAAGGATGAAGAAAAAATAAAGGGAAGCAGATGCTTCCCTCTGGATTGAAAGTTGACCTCCATGAAGAATCCCGAATCAACAAATCACATGCCACCCAGCAGCATTCCAGTGTACCAATCTGTCAGGGCAGGTCCATAAATCAGGGCCACAAACCCCCCAATGGCCAGAAAAGGACCAAATTTGATCTTGCGGTTCCTGGTGATGGCAAAAATCAAAATCCCGAGCACTGCTCCGGCCACAATGGCCAGCACCAGACTGACAAACACATTGGAAATGCCCACAAAAGCCCCAATCATGGCCAGCAATTTGACATCACCAAAACCCATGGCGATGGGATCGTAATCTTCCTCTGGGATGTCGTCTTCGGGCTCTGGGGCAAGCCACCAGTAAAATCCAGCGATCAAGGCAGCGATGCCCGCTCCGGCCAGCAGGTTTTGCAAGCTGACCAGAATGGTGTTGATCAGGTTGGCATCCATGCCCAGATACACTTTCACCCCGAGGCTGATCAGGATGCCCGGCAGGGTGATGAAGTCCGGAATGCGGATGTACCTGCGGGCGGCCAGATTGACCAGCATCGCCAGCATGACTGCACCTGCTGCCCACCACGGACCGAACCACAGGCCCACCAGAGCCCCCAGACTCAGGGTCTGGTAATCGATGGGGGTGGACGGATATTTGGCTTCTTTGAAGCGTCTCAACAGGTAAGAACCGAAATTCCCAACCAGTGTCAGGATGCCTGCTCCATACAGTGCAGCCGTGAAAGCATCTTTGAGGCCGGGCAATTGAAAAAAGTACCCGCCTTGTGTCTGGTTCACCCATGAAAAGCCCAGACCCACCAGCAAACCCACCAGACTGAGCGAGTCAGGAATGGTGTAGGTTTGCAGGTCAATCACGCTGATGGCCAGCAGCACCGTGAAAAAGAAAAACAGCCCGAGCAGGCTGGGACCCACATCCTGTAAAGGAAAAAAGTAAGCCAGCAGGCCATACCCGAGTGCAGAAATGCTCTCGATGATCGGGTACTGGGAGCTGATGGGGGCTTTGCAGTAACGGCATTTTCCACCCAGAGACACCCACGACAGCACCGGAACCAGATCCAGAGGGCTGAGCTGGTGGTCGCACTTCGGGCAATGGCTGGGGGGAAAGGCGATGGATTCGCTCCTTGGAATCCGGTAAATCAGCACGTTGGTAAAAGAGCCGACCAGAGCCCCGAGAATCACAGCAACCGTGATGATGAATGCAGTGGGGTAATCAGTTGGGTTCACGCCCTTCAGTTTACAGTCTTCATACAAAAACACCTCGGGGTGATCCCGAGGTGCATTCTGCTGTGCGTTATCAAGCTGTTCTTTTGCAGGACGGCAGACAGGGGTTCAGTCTTTGCTGATGGTGTAGTAGTAATCGCCAGCGAACATGGGGTTTTTCAGGCGACCCTGCACGTTTTTGTTCTGCACATAGGTGTTGAGGGGCTGCCCCAGAGGGATGAACGCAGCATCTTCGTATCCCTGACGGGCAATTTGCTGGTACAGCTCGGTGCGGCGGTCGTTGTCGGTGCTCGCGACGGCTTCAGTGATGAGTTGATCCAGAGCCTCGTTTTTGTACCCCACTTGCACCCCATAGTTGCCTGTGGACTGCAAAAAGGGTTGTGCGAAGTTGTGAGGATCGGCGTAATCTGCGCCCCAAGCCCCGGCCCACACGGTCATCTGGTTGTTGGAAGCCTGAGAAAGCAACTGGCTGAAGGCCAATTCACGCACTTCAAGCTGGAATTTGGGATTGATTTTCTGAAGGGTGGTTCTCAGGATGTCCAGAGCCCTCTGGCGTCCAATGTTGCCCGAGTTGTAAAACACCGGCAGGGTGAAGCCGTTTTCCCACACCTCGCCGTTCCAGGCTTTCTTGAAGTATTCCGCAGAAGCTTCTGGATCGTAGGTGTAAGCGGGCAAGTCTGCGCTGTAACCGGGCAATCCTTCGATCAGCACGGTGCCTGCACGCTGGCTGAGGTTCTGGGTGACCTCTTTGATGTAGGCGTCGTAATCAAAAGCCGTGGCAAAGCCTTTGCGCACATTGATGTCGCTGAAGAAGTCGGCTGGAATGCCTTTGCCGTCCAGTTTGCCACTGCCCAGATAATTGGTGCCTTGCTTGCTGATCTTCTGGTTCATGAATAACCCGGACAGGTTCAAACCAGAGGCTTTTTCCACGCTGAGCTTGTCGTTTTTCTCCAGTTGGGGCAGGGCTGAGGGGGTCATGGCATTGGGCAGGGCCATGTCGGCGTCTCCAGCCTCCAGCATTTTGATGCGGGTGTTTTCATCGGCGACGCTCTGGATGACCACCCGTTCCAGTTTGGGGGCTTCACGCCAGTAATTTTCATTGCGGATCAGGGAAACCGCCTGTCCCACATCGTAGCGTTCGATGGTGAACGGACCAGAGCCCACAGGCCCCTGATCGAGTTTGCCTGAGCCTTCTGCAAGGTTGGTGAATTCCTGCCAGGTGCCGTCTGTGCCATCCCAATCGCCTTTCTCGATGGCGTCTGCTTTGGAGTAAACGGCGCTCGGGTAGGTGGCCAGCACCCCGAGGAAGGGGGCAAAAGGTTTGGCCAGTTTGAATACCACCGTGTTGCTGTCGGTGGCTTCCACAGACTGGTCAATCTGTTCAAAGCTGAAATTGCCTTCCCGCACAGGTTCAGCCCGGCCCAGAAGGGGTTCGGTCAAAAGCACTGCAGGACCAATGTCCGTCGAGTAAACCATCATCCGCTCGATGGAATATTCCACATCTTCGGCGGTCACAGGCTCCCCATTGGAGAATTTGGCGTCGCTGTTCAGTTTGATGGTGTAAGTGAGGCCGTCTTCGCTGATGCCTCCGTTTTCCACGGTGGGAACTTCGGCAGCCAGCATGGGCACGTACTTGTCGGCGCTTTCGCCATCGTAGAACAGCAGGGTTTCGAGGGTGTTCTGGATCACTTCACCGCAGGCAGAGTCGTAACAGTAAGCGGGATCAAAGCGGGACCAGTCTCCAAAAGACAGGCTGAGCAAAGTGTTGGCATTCTTGTCGCCCTGTCCACCGCAAGACATCAAGGCAGCGGTCAGACCGAGCAGCAAGAAATGTTTTTTCGAGGGTTTCATCACGTGGGTTCCTCCTCGGGGAAACAGGTCCCCAATCCTAGAACTCCAGAGTAGGGTCCTGCACGGCTTCCCACAATGCTTTTTTGATTGAGTAAAGTTTTAAAATTCTCTTGTTTTTCTGTGGTGCGCACAGGGTCAGTCGGGTCCATGCAAAGGATTTTCTGCATGAGGCAACCTGTTTCAGACATGAAATCTTCATGAGATCTGCATGTGTGCTGTCTTTTCGTCTTTCAGCAAAGCGCAAAGACCTGTCTGCAAATGCCCTGCCCTGCTTCCCAGAAACTCGGGTTAAAGTAAAACCATGAAGCTTCTGATGATTTTTCCTCACCCCGACGATGAAGTGTACGGTGCCTCTGGAACCATCCTCAATTTCACCCAAAACGGCGAAACCGTCGGCCTTGTGACCCTCACCCACGGCGAAAAAGGACGCACTCTGGGCCTCGCAGACGGTCCCGAGGAGCTGGCCAGAGTGCGCCATCAGGAGCTGAAAGACTGTGTGGCTGCGCTGGGCATTCAGGTCCATGAGCACCACCACTTTCCAGACGGTGGCCTCAAACAACACGACTTTGAAGAACTGGTGCAGGTGGCCATGCAGGCCATTCAGAAGCACCAACCCGAGATCCTCCTCACCTTTCAGCCCAACGGCAGCAACGGACACCCCGACCACGTCACCACCAGCAAAGTGGTCATCGAGGCTTTCGAACGGCTGGGCAAACCCTGCACATTGTGGTTCTACTCGGGCGATGTGCCCTACAACGAAGAACTTGGGAAGATCCACCTGTACCCCAATGTGCGTTTCAACGTGATCCAGCACATCACCACCAAATTGCGGGCCATCAGCATGCACCGCACACAGGCCCTCTCCACAGTGGATTTTTTCCGTCGTGCAGCAGAACGCATTGCTGAAGAGACCTTCCACCAGTACCACCCAGAGCTGGACGATCAGACGGTGATTCCCACTTAAAGGACAGGGAGCAGGGTCTTCGATCCGCCGAGGGCTGAGAGCCGAGAGCCGAGAGCCGAGAGCCGAGAGCCGAGAGCAAAGTGCTGTACGTACAAAAAACAGTCAAGGGAATTGTGTAGCGGCGAGCGTGTAGAGGGATCGCAAGTTGATCCCTCGTTTTGCACTTTCTGGGGATGCCTCGCCCAGTGGCAAGAATTTTGGTTGAGGGCAAGACAGCACGCTGCGCCTTTCATCGCTTTGACCAAAGCCTTTTTTGTCCTCGGCATCTTCTCTGATTCCCAGGTCAACGCAAAGTCTGAAGTTTGGCAGGCCGACTGAGAAAGCGGTCAGCCGTCAGCCATCAGCGATCAGTGAAAAGCGGATCCAGAGGCTTTTGCTTTCGAGAGCAGCAAGACCAAAAGGCCAAGCTCCATCAGGTTTGGCAAGCTCAACCGACTGGAAGAAGACTTTCCTTCTGGCTGACGGCTGAACGCTGAGGGCTGACGGCTCTTTCTGTTTGCATCGCCCGAACAGCGACTTTGCATCTACCCTGCTCTGATTCCCCCGAAACATCCGTGCTATATTGAAAAACGCATAGAGTGCTTCTTGTGGCCCTCCACAAAAACCAGCTCTTTTTGCA
>NZ_JQKG01000027.1:51184-56429 GCF_000745915.1 Deinococcus misasensis DSM 22328 | reverse complement strand
TCGACCTCGGCGGCTTCGTAGACGTCAGAGGAGATGGTTTGCAGTCCAGCCATGTACAGGATCATGTTGTAACCGAAGTAACGCCAGAACACCAGGAGGCAGACCAGAGGTTTGGTGTATTCCTTTTCGTAGAGCCACTTGATGTAGTTTTCGCCGGTTTTGTCAGGGATGAGCCAGTCGAAGAGGGGGAACTGGTTGAGGTAGAGCAGGAACTGGTTGATGGCTCCGCTGCGCTCACTGAACAGCACGGTGATCACCAGGGAGATGGCGACGGTGGAGGTGATGTAGGGGACGAGGAAAGCAGCGGTGTAGAAGTGCTTGAGGCGTTTGACCTGGGTGTGGAGGACGTAAGCGAGGGGGATGGCGACGAAGTGCTGTGGGAGGCCAGAGACGATGGCGATCCAGAAGGTGTTGTAGATGGATTTGAAGAACTCGGGTTCGGTGAAGATGAACTGGAAGTTGCTGAGTCCGACCCATTTGAAGCTGGTGATGCTGGAGGCGGAGTCCCACTGTCCGAAGGCAAGCATGAGGGAGAAAACGATGGGGAGGAGGCCGAAAATGGCGAAGGAGATAAAAAAGGGACTGGCGAAAACATAGGGTGCTGCGGCAAGGTTGAATTTGCTCCAGCTCCATTTCTTGTGTTCTACGTTTGTTTTGGTGGTGGTGGTCATGAAACTCCTCTGACGTTGGGGAAAAGAGGAAAAAGGGAAAGCCCGAAAATCAGGCTTTCCCCATGTTGGAATCAGTTTCCGCGCTTGACGCGACGCTCAACAGCGGTCTGGGCTTCGTCCAGAGCGGCTTTGATGTCGGCACCATCGTTCAGCACTTTGTTGATGGCGGCGGTGAAAGCGTCCAGAGCCACCTGATCAAATTTGTTGGCGTCAATGGCTTTGGTTTTGTTGGCGGCATTCACCCACAGGGGACGGGCTTTCTGGTTGCCCAGGAAGGCCACGGGTTGGGTGAAAATGGGGTCTTTTTGCACAGCTTTGACCGAAGGCAGGGCACTGATGGCTTTGAAGGAGCTGAGCTGGGCTTCTTTGGTCAGGCCGAAGAACTTGATGAATTCCCAGGCCAGAGCTTTGTTTTTGCTCTGTTTGGGGATGGCCATGAAACTGCCGCCCCAGGTGGCGTAGTTCTTGCCGGGCAGGTCAGCAGCGCGCCATTTGCCTGCGGTCTCGGGAACCATGCTGCGCATGGTGCCTTCGAACCATGCACCAAAAGGTTGGGTGGCAACTTTGCCTTTGGAGAGGGCATCGGTCCACTCGGGGCTCCACTCACCGATGTTCATGTCCAGCTTCAGGTCGCGGGCTTTCTTGGCCAGAGTGAGTCCCGTGACAAAGCGGGCGCTGTTCAGGACAGGGTTGCCTTTGGCATCGAAGTAGAGGTTCTCACCAGCAGGAATGTTGGCACGCACATAGGTCTGGGCAATGAAACCCGCGTTGTGGAGCAGGTAAGCGCCGGTTTTGTCTTTGATTTTCTTGCCAGCGTCGATGTAGCTGTCCCAGCTCTTGGTCAGGGCAGAGGTGGTCACTCCGGCTTTTTTGAGGATGTCATCGCGGTAGAACAGGGTGCCGGGGGCAATGTCCACAGGGAACACGAACATGCCTCCGTCGGGGTTGGTGGCCTGCGCCCACGCATATGCGGTGATCTGGTTCTGGTATTGCTTGGCGTTGTAGGGGGCTTTGGTGAGGTCTTCCAGACCGCCGGACTCACCGAAACGGGCCACATAGCCGATTTCCACGCAGGCCACGTCACCAGCACCGTTGCCAGAGGCGAGGGCGGTGGTCAGTCCGTTGTGGTGGTCGCCATAGTTGAGGGCGTTGATTTTGATGTCCACGTCGGGGTTGGCTTTTTTGAAGAGGGGAACAGCGGCTTCAACAGACTCGTTGAGGTTGGTGAAGCAGGTGATGGTGAGGGTTTCTTTGGCGAAGGCGACACTGCCAAGGGCAAGAACGGCGAGCAGACCAAGGGCTTTTTTCATGCTTTCCTCCGGATGTTCTCTGGGTGTTGCGTCCTCTGGCGGAATGGGAAAGAGAGTGGGGACAACAAAGGGCTTGGGGGGTTGCCAGTCAAGGTGGCCTGTGGCGTGAAAGCGATTTCAGTGTGGTGCCACAGGGCCATGGGGTGCACCTGCAAAACGCAGACACATGAAGCCTGTGAAGGTGCTGTTTTCGACCTCCCTTTCAACTGTTATGGCTTTTGTTTGCGTTAACTATAATCCTGCTTGCTCTGAACTGTCAATGGAGAATCAGGATTCTGGACCCGGTTCTGAAAAATTTTGAAAATTTTCATGCAGGGACAACATCGAATTGTTCGTTCAGAACGAAGTGTTTCATGATTTGCAAAGCATCAAACTGGACAACTTTAAGCCTTTCAAGGGTTTTCAATCCCCATTTAAAGAGGCACTTCATGGCTTTTGGTGTACACTGTTGTTACCAATTAACAAGAATATGGTTAGCGCTATCCAAAAGATGGGCCTCACCATTTCAGCGTTCTGCACGGTTTTCTTGGTATTGCAGGCATCTGGTGCAATTTTCTTCACACCATCAACAACAACACGTGAAGCTCTGGTGGTTTTGAAAAGCATCTGACATGTTTCAGCGCGGGTTTCAGCAGGTTGCAAAAGGCTTTCAGAACCCCTCCTCTGAAAACCACAGGAAAGGACCTCCATGAGCAAAAAAGTCACCATTGAAACTGTGGCAAAATTGGCCGATGTCTCGATCAGCAGCGTTTCACGGGTGATCAACGGCAGTGCGCGGGTCTCCAGAGAAAAACAAAAGCGCATCGAAGCGGCCCTGAACCAGCTCGGGTACCGCTCGCAGTTGATCGCCAACGAGAAACACAAAAGCAAACTCCAGTGCATCGGCGTGCTGTTGCAAGACCTGACCAGCAACTACTACACCAATGCCATTCTGGGCATCGAACACGCCCTGCGGAAAAGTGGCTTCTATCCGGTGTTCATCAGTGGACACTGGGACTCGGGAACCGAACAGGAGGCCATCGAAGTGCTGCTGGAACGGCACATGGCCGGGATTCTGGTGATCGGAGGCCACCTGCCAGATGGGCACCTGCGCACCCTTGCCAGACAACTTCCGACCGTGATTCTGGACCGTCACGTCAAAGGGCTTGAAAAGCAGTGCCTGACCATGAACAACGTGCTGGGCGGATACCTTGCCACCCAGCACCTGATCCGACTGGGCCACCAGCACATCGCCCACATCACCGGAGACCTGAGAACCCTCGATGCCCGAGACCGCCTGCAAGGCTACCGTCAGGCCCTGCTGGAAGCCGATTTGCCGTTCAACCCCAATCTGGTGGTGGAAGGCAACTTCAATGAACCCACCGGACTGATGGCCATGGAATTGCTGTTCAGCAGGGGCCGAAACTTCACATCGGTTTTCGTGTCCAACGACCAGATGGCCCTGGGGGTGAGGCTTGCCCTGTTCCGACGCGGCATCCGGGTTCCAGAGGACGTTTCTCTGGTCGGCTTCGATGACATCCGGGGGGTGGATTACATGTCACCTCCCCTGACCACCATCAAACACCCCATTTATGAGATGGTGCAGGCCGCCATCAACCACCTGATTGAGATGCTGGGATCCACCCAACCCCGACAGATGCCCCGGTTTGATCCGTCTCTGGTGGTCCGGGAATCCACACGCATGCTGTTCACACAAACGCGGAACGACACCACCCACTGAGACGTGCAAAAAGAGAGCCAGCATTTGCATTCTGCTGGCTCTCTTTTTGAGGTTCTCAGGACAGGGTGGCCATCAACAGAAAAGCCAGCGTGAGCATCAGGCCCAGAAAAGCCAGAGAGCCGAGGTAGGGGTTCAGTTTTTGCAAACGGTTTCTCATGTTCACACCATCCTTCATTTGGCTGCACGGTCTGCCAACACACCGCTGGAGATCATCTGAGAGAACATCAGGTTCATGCCTTTGATGCCTCTGGCTTTTGACCACAGGTCACGGTCAAAGACGTACACGCGGTTGTTTTTCACGGCTTTGAGGCTCTGGTACAGGGGGTCTTTTTTCCAGCCGTCCAGAGGGGTGGTTTCCCCTTCGGTTTTCAGGAACACCAGGGTGTCCGCATTTGTGGCAACCAGATTCTCAAGGGTCACGGTGTACTGGCTCTCCCCTTTCTGGGGTTTGGCGGCGTTCACCCGGCCCATCTTCTGAAAAAGGCTGCCAATGAAGCTTTCTGTGGAGTGCACCGTCACCCCGGCCTGACTGGACAGCACCATCACCATCAGGGGACCGGCTTTTTTGCTGGTGTAGGCTCTGGCTTTGTTGAGCATGCGGTTGTGGTCAGCAAGCACACTCTGGGCTTTTTGTTCTTTTCCCAGAATTTGCCCAATGGTTTTGAATTGCCCGAGGATGTCGTTGTAGTCTCCACGGTAGGAATTCAGCACCACGGTGGGGGCAATTTTGGAAAGCTGGCCATAAATGGCTTTGTGACGCTCGGTGTCTGCGATGATCAAATCTGGCTTGAGGGCCATGATTTTTTCCAGATTGGGCTGTGCTCGGGTGCCCACCACCTGCACGTTTTTCAGGAAAGGATCGAGGTACGCCAAGTTTTTCCCACCTTCCTGCGCCACCCCCACAGGTTTCACCCCGAGTTGGATCAGGGCGTCGGTGAAACTGTGTTCCAGCGTGACGATGCGTTTGGGGGTTTTGTCGATCTCGGTGGTGCCAAGGTCGTGTTTCACGCCAATGGCCTGTGCGCCAGACAGCATCAGCAAAACGGTCAGGGGGAATCTCATGCACTGCTCCTTACATTAATCCGAGTGGATTAGTCGGTTTTAGGTTAACACCAATGGGCAGCAATGGCAAGGGGACATTTGGGGTCAAAAGAGGCTTCAGGGTTGGTGAAGGGGCTCTGGGCGTGTCTTTATCTTGACAACGTGCGTTTGAGGGTTCTGCCGTTGGGCGAGGCATCTTGTGTAGAACGCGGGAGCGTGGGTTGTCTTGCCCTGACTACGCGCTCACGGGGCGGCCCGTTTCGCGCTGGGCGCTGGTTCCTCTGCCCGGTCGCCCCTACAACATGTGTCTGAGATTCCTGCCGTTGGGCGAGGCATGCCTCGCCCCTACAATCGTTGTTTAAGGTTCCTGCCATTGGGCGCAGCACGCTTCTTGTGCAGAACAGTTCACCGCGTATTGGTGAACTTGCACGCTGCGCCCCTACGTTAGGGACAACAGTTCTGCCTTCTGCCTTCTGCCTTCTGCCTTCTGCCTTCTGCCTTCT